>JACIYK010000065.1 GCA_014359965.1 Candidatus Aminicenantota bacterium | reverse complement strand
GGAGGTCTCTGTTCCAGCCACTAAAACATTTTTAAACCAGGTTATAATCTTTCTGGTACTGGCCAACAGAATATCCGGATTTAATAAACGTAGGTTACCTTTGTCGGCCAGAAAATTGCGAGAATTGCCAGCTCTCGTCAAGAAAACCATTGACCTGGCCTCTACCGGTTTAGCTGACCTGGCCAAGATACTTAAAAACAAAAATTATCTGCATTTTCTCGGTCATGGGATATCTTACGGTGCCTGTCTGGAAGCTGCCCTGAAATTTAAAGAAATTACTTACATACCCTGTGAAGCCATGTACTCATCTGAATTTAAACATGGGCCTCTGGCGGTTATTTCACCCGAAGATTGGGTAGTTTTTATCAGCAGCGCACAGGACTCTCGGATGACAATCTCTCATCTGAACGAAATTGCCTGCCGGCAGGGAAAAGTGGCGTTAATCGGGCCGGCCGATGAAGCTTTCCGGTTAAACGCTGATTATCTGTTTGAAATCCCATCTGATGAGTATTATTTTTGCCCTATTCTTTCAGCCGTAGCCAGTCAGGTCCTGGCTTACCTGGTTAGCCAGGAATTAGGATTGGACCCGGACCAGCCCCGTAATATAAGCAAAACCTTGACCGTAGATTGAGCTATATTTAAAAAAATAATGAATCTAATTCTAGTTTGAGCTCTATTTTACAGGCGAACCAAAACCGCCACCACCCGGAGTTTCTATCCTCAAGACATCTCCAGCTTTTAACTTGAGGTTTACTTTTGAACGCAGGATTATTTTTTTCCCACTGGAAATAAGCAGGTTAACTCCATTTTTCCCCGGCTTACCACCGTTCAGACCGTAAGGAGAGAATCGTCTTCTATCAGAGATAATGGTCAGGTTGACTGGCACCAGAAACTTGTATTCTCTAATGAGGCCATCTCCACCTTGCTTTTGACCTTTACCACCAGAATTTCGTCTTATGGCGTAGCAATTAATCTTAACTGGCAGATAATTTTCCAGGGCTTCAATGGGTGTGTTTAAGGAATTTGTCATATGACAATGAACCGCGCTCAAGCCGTCGGTCTCAGCTGAGGCCCCCAGACCGCCCCCTATGGTTTCGTAGTAGGCAAAATTGGCTTCTCTCTGAGGATGGTAACCACCAAAAGCAATGTTGTTCATCGTGCCTTGGCTAGCGGCCGGGATTTTTCCTGGCAGGGCATGGGAAAGCGCACCCAGAAGAACATCAACCAGCCGCTGCGAAGTTTCCACATTTCCGCCGGCCAGAGCTGCCGGAAAAGTGGCATTAACCACTGTTCCTTCTGGGGCTATGATCCGAACAGGACGCATAAGACCGGTGTTAAAGGGAATATCCTGTTCAATAAGAGAACGGAAGGTATAGAGAACAGCCGAATAGGTAACAGCATAATTAGCGTTGATAGAACCTTCTACCTGAGGGGCAGAACCGCTGAAGTCAACCCAGGCCTCATCGCCTTCAATGGTTATCTTAACTCTTATTTTAACTGGCTTTGTGCTCACTCCGTCATCATCCAGATAATCTTCAAATTCATACTCTCCATCAGGGATATCTTTGATGGTTTTTCTCAGAGTTATTTCTGTATAATTTTGAATCTGTTCAGCGTAGGTAGTTAATTTTTCTAGTCCGTATTTTTCAATCATTTCTTTCAGCCTTTGGGCACCGCGAACATTGGCTGCAATCTGGGCCAGTAAATCACCACGTCTTTCCTCAGGGGTTCGGACGTTAGCCAGGAATAACTTGAGCGCTTCTTCGTTTAGTTTACCCTGCCTGTAAATTTTTAGCGGCGGAATAATTACACCTTCCTGAAAAATTTCCGTGGCCAGAGGCATAGACCCCGGAGTTATTCCGCCAACATCAGAATGATGGGCGCGGTTGGCTACAAAAAAGCAAAGGTTTTTCTGGATAAATATCGGTTGAATACAGGTTATGTCAGGCAGGTGGGTTCCACCTTTATAGGGGTCGTTTAGAATGACTACATCGCCTGGTAGAAATTCCACTTCTTTTAGAGCTGCCTGAACAGAAAGGGGCATGGCACCCAGGTGGACAGGAATGTGTGATCCTTGAGCAAACGTTTCGCCTAATCTGGTAAACAGTGCACAGGAAAAATCTCTTCTTTCTTTGATGTTGGGAGAAAGAGAGGTTCTCTGCAGAACAGCAGCCATCTCTTCAGTAATGGAAGTGAACAAGTTGTTGAAAAGTTCTAGTTCTATTGGGTCAAATTTAACCATTGTCCTTTACCTTCTCTATAATCATGTTGAGGTAGGGGTCTACTAAAGCTTCGTACCCCGGGGGTAAAAAAGTAGTGGACTGATGGTCAATTATAAGCGCTGGTCCAAGCACACGATTACCAGCTAAGAGCTTTTCGCGGTCGTAGATAGTAGCTTTGACCTTTCCTTCTTTAAGGTACAACCACTGTTCCTCCAACCGAGCCTGATCTGGAAAGGCAGAAATCGGTTCAGATTTTTCCAGTTTTATTTTTTGTGCCGGCGCGATTACTTTTAATCTGAGGTTTACAATTTCCACCGGCCGGTTTAAGTGATGGTAGGAAAATAACCGGCGATGCTGCTTCTGGAAATCAATAAGATAACTGTAGGCGTTAAAAGGATCTGGCCGGTAAGGTATGGTTAATTCATAGGATTGCCCTAGATACCTTAAATCTAGGTATCTTTCAAACCTGAGTTTATGGTCAGCAAAGCCTTCTGCAGCCATTTCCTGACGGGCTTTTTGTTCAAATTCGGTGAAAATGTTTTCCAACTCTTCTGGCCGGGTTTTCTGAGCTATCTGGATAAAAGAACGGGAATAATCCTTGACCGCATCTGCCATAAGCAGACCGAAGGCTGAAAGGACACCGGCCAACCTTGGGACTATAACCCGGGGAATTTTCAAGTGTTCAGCTATTTGAACAGCATGCAGACCGCCCGCGCCACCAAAAGAAACAAGCGAGAAATAGCGGGTGTCATAACCTCTTTCTACAGAGATAACCCGGATAGCTTTTTCCATGCTGGCATTAGCGATGTCAATAATTCCCAGGGCTGTTTCTATGATATCACGGCCGATTTTCCGGGCTATTTTTCCCAGTGCCCGGTAGCTCCGCTCGGGATAGATTTTCATCCGGCCTCCCAGAAAATAGTCTGGAGCTAGTCGTCCAAGAACCAGGTTGGCATCAGTCACTGCCGGTAGCCAATCGTTTCCGTAACAGGCCGGGCCCGGGTAGGCTCCAACGCTCTGTGGGCCAACTCTGAGCAGCCCGCCTTGGTCCACATAAACTATTGAACCACCTCCGGCTCCAACTGAATGGACATCTACCATAGGTAAACGGATAGTATAATCGCCAATTTTGTTTTCTAGGGAACGCTTTATCTGGCCTCTGATAAGCGAAACGTCGGTAGAAGTGCCACCCATATCAAAGCTGATGATGTTTTTAAAACCTGATAATTTACTTAAATACCAGGCTCCCAACACTCCACCAGCGGGACCGGAAAGAATGGTCCGAATGGGTTCTTGTCTGGCCCGACTAGCGGAAATGTAACCCTCGTTTGATTGCATTATCTTCAGGTTAGTACCCTGAAGCCTTTCCTCTAGTTGTTTTAGATAGCCATCCATGATCGGCATTAAGAAGGCATTTATAACCGTGGTTGATGTTCGCTCATACTCGCGGTACTCTGGCATCAGGCTGGACGAGGTAATCACTTTGAGCCCAACCTGCCTTAGTTTCTGTTCCACTTGCTGTTCGTGTTCTGGATTACGATAAGAATGTAGAAAACTAACCGCCACTGCTTCCACGCCCTCTTTTTTTAAAATTTTAATTATCTTTTCTAGCTCTTCATAATTTATAGGAATTTCTACTTGGCCGTTGGCTAGTAGCCTTTCCGTCAAACCAAAACAAAGAGATGGGGATAATAATGGCTGAGGGGGTTGTCCGCTTAAACGATAGAGTTCTTTTCTGGTTTGCCGGCCAATGAAAAAAACATCTTCAAACCCTTTGGTGGTAATTAAAGCTATCTTTCCACCTTTCTTTTCCAGCAGGGCGTTGGTGCCTACAGTAGTGCCATGAATAATTAAATGTCTCTGGCCATCAAGTCTGTCTTTGATTGCCTCATATACAGCAGCAAAGGGATTCTGAGGAGTAGAGGGAACTTTTCTGACTTCCAGACTATGGCCGTCAAAGATGACCACATCGGTGAAGGTGCCACCAGAATCAACACCAATTCTTAAAACAATTTTATTCTGGCTTCTTTTCATTTTTAATGTTTCTATCTTTTTGTAATTAAACTGAAAAAAAAATAGATTTAATAAACCGGCAGGAAGTTGTCAAGCAAAAAAATTAACGGCAGGTAGAGCAACTGGATGAGGAACAGGAAGAACAGCTGCCAGAATTTTTCAGTCGGTTGGTACCACCACCAATGCCAAAAGCAGAAATGAGTTTTTTCACTTCTGAACTCTGGCACTTCGGGCAGCTGATTTTGACTTCTTTTCCAGGCAGAATAACATATTCAAATTTGTGCTGACATTTCAAACATATGTACTCATAAATAGGCATTTCTCTTTTTCTCCTTAACTAATTATAGCAGGTTTTTAAGAATCTGATTAGCGTCTTAATTTATCAAAATTTTTCCATTAACTTCTTGAAGGCCTATCTGCATTAAAGGGGGTGAACTTGAGCCGGAGCTAAGGCAATGACCTCAATTTCTATTTTCACATCCCTGGGTAATCTAGCCACTTGAAAAGCAGCTCGAGCTGGATAAGGCTCTGGAAAGTACTGAGCATACACCGCATTCATTCGCGCAAAATCATTCATATCGGCCAGATAAACAGTAGCCTTGACTACCTCGGCCAGAGAAGAACCCGCTTCCTCTAGGATAGCTTTGATGTTTTTTAGAACCTGATGAGCCTGCTCCTCAACTGTGCTACCGACAATTTCTCCTTTTTCCGGGTCAATAGGTATCTGACCGGAAACAAAAATAAAGCCGTTGGCCATAATGGCCTGCGAATACGGACCTATAGCTTTTGGGGCTTTATCAGTGTTTATTGCCTTTTTCATGTCTGTCCTCCTTCGTTTGACTCTGGCCAGACCCTGGCTGAAGAAAGCCGTTACCAGACTCAAACACAGAAGAAAGTTACGTCTCTTCATCTTATCTTAGTCTCAGGTCAATTTGCTTAGGGTTTCGACCAGAAATGTCCAGAATTTTTCCACTGAGGGAATATTAACCTGTTCATCGGGCGAATGAGGATACCTGATGGTTGGACCAAAAGAAATCATATCCAGGCCTGAATATTTTTCTCCAATAATGCCACATTCTAAGCCCGCATGAACAGCTTTTACTTCTGGTTCCTTCTGAAAAAGATCCTGGTAAATCTTAATCATCTTTTGCAACAAAGGCGATTGCAGATTCGGGGTCCAGGCAGGATATCCTTCAGGTTGTACTACCTTGGCCCCAGCAAGCTTACTCGCAGCTCGTATCAACAGGCGCACTGCTTCCAGAGCTGATATTATGGAACTTCTGGTATTACAGATAATCTTGGCTTCCTTCTCAGCTGTGTTAACAATGGCCAGGTTGCTGGAGGTTTCTACCAGGCCAGGAATTTCTGGATGCATGGACATCACTCCATGTGGCAGCGCCAAAATCAGGTTTAATAATTTTTCCTGAGCTTCTACGCTCAGAGGAAAACCTGCTTCTGAAGATTTTTTAATCTCGAGATTAAGGTTTGGTTCAGTCACTTTATATTCAAATTTGACTGAGGCAAAAGCTTTTTTTATGAACCGGGTAAGGTTTTTTTGCTGGCTGGCAGAAATGGCCAGGGTAGCCCAGGCTTCTCTAGGGATAGCATTTCTCTTGCTGCCGCCGTTAAAGCTGACCAATTCAAATTTAAATTTTTCCAAAGCCTGTGCCAGCAGTCGAGCCAGAAGTTTGAGAGCATTTCCCCGCCCGAGGTTGATGTCAAGTCCAGAGTGTCCACCCTTAAGGCCGCTAATTTTTACCAATATCAGGTCTTTAGCTTTTTTCTTTTTTCTTTCTAGAGGCAGAGTAATTTCTGAGTCCGCACCACCAGCGCAACCTATAATAAAAGTTCCCTCATCTTCGCTATCCAGATTAAGTAGATAGTGGCCGTGAAGCATGTTCTTGCCCAGGTTAAAAGCTCCGGTTAAACCGGTTTCCTCATCAACGGTGAACAGGCATTCTAGCGGGCCATGGATTAAGGTTTTGTCTTCCAGAACAGCCAGACAGGCCGCCACGCCTATCCCGTTGTCGGCTCCAAGCGTAGTTCCGCGGGCTTTGACCCACTCGCCGTCCACATAAGCTTGGATCGGGTCTCGGCTGAAATCATGGGGTACATCGGAATTCTTTTCGCAAACCATGTCCAGATGGGCCTGAAGAACCACGCCCGGCGCATTTTCATATCCGGGTGAAGCCGGCCTGCGCACCACCACGTTGCCAGCCTTGTCCTTCTGCCATTCCAGGTTCCAGGACTTAGCCAGGTTGATGATATGCTCGGCCAAGGCTTTTTCATGACCGGAGCAATGCGGGAGGCTTAAAATTTTGCTGAAGTGTTTCCAGAGATTCTGGGGTTTTAAAGAAGATAATTGCTCGTTCATGTTTTACCTTCCTCGCTTGATTGTTTTGTTATAATATAATAAAAGATAAAAATTAAGGCAAGGAAATTATCAGTGAAGAAAAATAAGGTTTTGTTCTTTGCTTTGCTCTTATTTTTATTTCTGGCTTCTAGTCAGTTAGCTCGAACAGAACAGCAGCCAAAGCTCAAAATTATAACCACAATTTACCCATTGACTGAATTAGTCCAGAACATAACTGGTGATCGGGGAGAAGTTTTCCAGCTGATTCCTACTGGCGCTGAGGTCCATAATTTTCAGCTTCGACCTTCTGATGTAGCTCAACTGAGACAGGCTGATTTGCTGGTGGCAGTAGGACCCGCCCTAGAACCCTGGTTGCCCAAAATTGAAACCGCTCTGGGGAGAAAAATAAAGCAAAAAATATATTTTTTTGATGAACTAAAAAAAGTGGGTTTTCCTGGGCTGGTGGAACAGGACCCTCATCTGTGGCTGGACTTAAAGGCAGATGACTTATTGGTTAAAGCAGTGGTCAACCAGCTGGCTGAACTTGACCCGAAAGGACGCCTTTACTACAGCGAACGGGGACAGAAGCTACGGGCAAAAATCTCGAACCTTGACCGTGAATTTCAGGAACAGCTGGCAAACTGCCGCTCGAACATTTTTATCGTGGCCGGTCATCAGGCTTTTGGTTACTTGGCTCGCCGCTACCATCTCCAGCTTGTTTCTCTTGTCGGAGCTAATCCGGAATCCCGACCAGGGTTAAAAAAAATTCAAGAAATTATCGAGTTGATAAAAAAAGAACAGGTTAAGGCTATCTTTTATGAGAGCTCAGTCACTCCATATTATGCCCGGGCGATTGCTCAGGAAACCGGTATTGAGCTTTACCCTCTATCAACCGGAGTCCACCTTCGGCCAGAAGAAATTAAAAATAAAATCGGTTTCTTGCAACTAATGAAACAAAATTTAGAAACACTTAAAAAGGCTCTGGGATGCTCGGGGAGGAAAGATAGGCAATGAATGCTCAGGATGAAGTAATCCGGGTAAAAGAAGTCAGTTTTTATTATCATTCCATCCCTGCTTTAGAAAATATTAATCTGAGTATTACCCGAGGGGATTTCCTGGCCATCATCGGCCCAAACGGCTCGGGTAAAACTACGCTTTTAAAGCTTATGGTTGGACTACTAAAGCCAGCTTCTGGACAGATATTTCTTTTTGGTCAGGAAATAGAAAAATTTCGTGACTGGCATAGGATTGGATACATCCAGCAGAAAGCCATAAATTTTGATCCTCATTTTCCTATTTCTGTAGAAGAGGTCATTACCTGTAGTCTTAATTCTAACCCGAAGGTAAGAAATAAATTTAAGTCCAAACAAAAAAAAAGAATAATTGAGAGCTTAGCTTTGGTAGACCTGGAGAATCTCCTAGACAGACCGATTAACGCTCTCTCTGGTGGCCAGCAGCAGCGAGTATTCATTGCCCGGGCTCTGGTGACTGAACCAGAAATCCTGCTTCTGGATGAACCTACCACCGGGGTGGACTTGAAAGCCCAGGAGGAATTCTATGACCTGCTCGGGCGGCTGAATAAAGAATTTCGTCTTACCATTGTTCTGGTAACCCATGATTTTGGCATCGTTAACCGGCACGTGAATAAGGTTGCCTGTCTGAATCAAAGACTAGTTTACCATGGTCAGCATGAAGAATTCTGTAGTTCTTCAGTAGTTCAGGAATTTTTAAAGGGCGGACATCATCTGGTTTCTCACCGACATTGAGTTAGCAAAGGAACTTACAAGATGACTGAACTTCTGACTTCTGGAATTTTTTTGCGGGCCCTATTAGCCGGTCTTTTTCTTGCTCTGGCCTGCGGTCTTCTAGGTGTGTTTCTGGTCTTAAGAAAAGAGGCCATGATTGGTCATGGACTAGCGCATGTCGCCTTTTCTGGTCTGGCTCTAGGTTTTATCCTCAACTTTATGCCTTTAGCTATTTCACTTGTTGTCTGTCTGCTGGGAGCTATTTTAATTCTGGAAATAAGAGAGCATGGTAGCCTTTATGGAGATACAGCCCTGGGTATCATCAGCAGTGCCGGCCTGGCTCTTGGTATTTTACTCGTGTCTCTGAAGAGGGGGTTTGGCGTTGAGCTGATGAGTTTTCTGTTTGGTGACATTCTGGCTATTAGCTCAGGAGAAGTCTGGTTTTCTGGGGTTTTAGCCCTAGTGGTGGTTATTCTTCTAAAAATAAATTACCAGGCGCTTATCTTTATGACCTTTGACCGGGAAACGGCCCTGGTTTCTGGAGTTAGAGTTAAACGCCTGGAACGGATGTTGGTTCTGCTCACCGCCATGACCGTGGTTCTAGGCCTTAAGCTGGTAGGCATTTTGCTGGTCACGGCTCTTCTGGTCATTCCCGCTTCCGCTTCACTTCAGGTAGCCCAAAGCTTCAAAAAAACGCTTTTAATCTCGACCCTCTTCAGTTTTGTTTCGATAATTTCTGGCATTTTCTTATCTTATTGGCTTGATACCCCAGCTGCGGCCATGATTGTCTTTGTGGCCCTGTTGTTGTTTGTGGGAGCTTTAATTAGCAAAAAGAAAAAGCTTATTTTTTAGCTCTGAAAATATTTTTCCATAAGTTTCTCAATCTGTTGAACTTTCTTATCTAATTTCTTCCTCAATTTTTCCGCTGAAGCCAGGGTCTGTTTTTTGAACTTCTCATCTTTAATGTTTGGCAAATTAATCTTAACGTTGTAATAAGCTCCCAGACCACAGGTTCTGGCGGCCAGAGCAGCCACGCCGGCATCGCTGACAGAGTTTTTATTGCCATAAATAACTGCCTTCTGGGCCAGTTCTGCCAACTCCAAAGACTTTTCCAGTACCGAAAGCGGAACTAGAGTAGCTTCTTTATTGGCCTGTTCTATGGCTGCCTCCCGGGCTTTGAGCTGTTCTTCGGTGGCTTTTGGCATCCTAAAGGCTTCCATGACCTTGTTAAAAGCTTTGGTATCCTGATCCACGGCCTGTAACAACTCGTCTTTTAATTTCTGGGCACGGACCGCCAAGTCTTTCATCTGCTGATAAACTTCTTCGTAGCCTTTTTTTCCCACTGTCAGGTTGGCTACCATGGAAGACAAAGCCGCCGACAAGCTGCCACACATGGCAGCCACACTGCCTCCTCCAGGAGCAGGGGAATCCATGGATAACTCGTCGACAAATTCATCAACTCTCATCCTGATTAAAGATTTGGGATCTGGCGGTATCTGGTATTCAATGATTTTTTTCATCGGGTCAAAAGGAACGATATCTCCCAGCCCTAGAGAACGGACTGCTATTCTGATTAATTCTTTTTCTGGAACCCCGGCACTCTTACCCTGTTTTTCCAGGTAATACCTTCCTGCCATCAGCAAAGCTTCTTTGGGAATTAGGCCAACCAGCTCGCTGCCTGTAACCCGAACACCAAATTCTTCTGCCAAACGACAGGCCTCATCAAAAACCAGGTGTGGGGGAGTTATTTTATAATTGGTGAAATTAATGGAAATCTGGGCGATACCATATTCATCAATATACCAGCCGACCGCTTTTACCGCTTTGAATTTGCCCGGCAGCATTACTTTTTGGCCGTTTTTATCGTAGACAATGTTGCCGTTTTTATCCTTCTTGGGTCGGCCACTTTCTCTGAGGTAAGAAGCAATTTCCTGAGCAATTTTTTTATCCCGGGTATTAAGATTGATATTGTAGGCAATGAGAAATTCGCGGGCACCAATGACCGTAGCTCCAGCCTTAGGATTAAATACCGGTTGGCCATAATCAGGCTTCCAGTTAGGATCTTTTAGTTTTTTTTCCAGTCCTTCGTATTCACCGGCCCGGATGTTGGCCAGGTTTTTTCTTTCTGGTCTGGTGGCCGCCTCTTCATAGAGATAAACCGGTATGCCAAGTTCTTCTGCCACCTGTTTTCCCAGCTCGTGGGCCAGACGGACACATTCTTCCATGGTCACACCGCTGACTGGAACAAAAGGACAGACATCAGTAGCGCCTATCCGGGGATGAGCTCCCCGATGCTGCCGCATATCAATAAGTTCGGCAGCCTTCTTGATAGCCTTAAAGGCAGCTTCTTTGACTGCTTTTGGAGGACCGATAAAGGTCACTACAGTACGATTGGTGGCTTGCCCGGGGTCTACGTCCAGCAGTCTTACTTCGGGCGTGGATTCTATTTCTCTGACGATAGCCTGAATTTTTTCCCTGTCTCTTCCTTCACTAAAATTTGGTACGCATTCAACGATTTTCATGGTTAAGCTCTCCTTTTTGGAGTTTTAACTGCAGTTCGCCTTTTGAGTTATAAACTTCAATATTAGCGAAATTCTTTAGGTAGTCAAATTCCGGGTTAAATTTTCCCACCACCACTATCAGAGGTTTATGGCTAAGGTATTTTCTGGCAGCCTCGCACACGTCTTCAGGTCCCACAAGCATGATATTTTCTAGGTAGGTGGTCCAAAAGTTATCAGACAGGTTATAGATGCTTTGCAGACCTAGTCTTTTGCCCAGCTGGTCAGGCTCCTGCAGCTGAAGCAAAAAGTTCCCGATTAAATAAGTTTTTGCCCTTTCCAGTTCAAGAGGTACTGGAGGAGATTCTGTCAGGCGATTCAGTTCATAAAGTATTTCCTTGATCACTTCACCGGTGGTTTTTCCGGAAGTTCTGGCTCTGACCCAGAAAATTCCGTTATTCTTTATGTGGTAAATATCACTAAAGGCATAATAGGCCAATCCCTTAGTTTCTCTCAGGTTAAGGAACAAGCGGCTGCTGGTTACACCACCAATAATCTGGTTCATAACCAAGAGATGGAAATAATCTTCGCTGTTAAAAGGGCTGATGGTGTTTCCAATGATAACGGCATAATCTTTGGCCGGCAGGTCAACAAAATAGACCTGGTCAAAATTTTTGTTTTCCACCCTAGGGACTGGCAGTCTTTCTATGGGCCTGGCTACCCAGCGATTGAAGGCCTGACTGACCTTCCGGCTGGCGTTGTTCAAGCCCACAGAACCATTGATGATAACAATTGAGTTGTTCGGACGGATAAGGCGCCGGTGAAAAGCCAGTACTTCTTTTTGAGTAATGTTTTTTATTTCCTCTTCCTTTATCAGGCCAGAATTAGCTACTTCTGGGTAAAGCAATTTTTTTAGAAAAAAATTAAACCCAAC
>JACIYK010000064.1 GCA_014359965.1 Candidatus Aminicenantota bacterium | reverse complement strand
GGTTTAGAAAAAAAGTGCTGTTAAGATGGGTGGGAAGCTGTTTGCTTCTGGCAGTGCTGTCTTCCCTTTTAGCCGCTGATTTGCCAGAAAAATACCGAAAATGGCTGGAAGAAGTAATTTATATCATCACTCCACGGGAAAAAGAGGTTTTTCTCAAATTAAAAAGCGATCGAGAACGGGACCTGTTCATTGAAAATTTCTGGAAGCAAAGAGACCCCACGCCAGGTACTGAACGAAACGAATTCCGGGAAGAACACTACCGCCGACTGAATTATGCTAACCAGTATTTTGGTCGGGGGACGGGCAAGCCAGGCTGGAAAACTGACCAGGGTCGCATCTACATCATCCTGGGGCCTCCCAATAACATAGAGAAATTTGAAGACATCATGGGTGTTTATCCTACCCAGGTGTGGTTTTATTATGGCGACCCGGCCCTTGGCTTACCAGCTGGTTTTAACATAATATTTTTTAAAAAAGAAGGCACAGGTGAATACATAATTTATTCACCTTCCGACCATGGGCCCCAGGCCCTGGTAGCTGATTATATGTACAATGCGGCAGATGCCCGCGATGCTTACCAGCGGCTGTACCGGCTGGCGCCCAACCTGGCAGAACATTCTTTAAGCCTTATTCCCAACGAGCGTATGGAACCAGGCGTAATAAACCTTTCTTCCAATAAACTTCTGGCCACCATCTTTTCTTTACCCCAGCGTCGGGTGGAAGACAGTTACGCTGAGGCCTGGTTTAAGTACAAAGATATAATTGAGGTGGAGTACAGCACCAATTATATAAGGGCTGACTTTGAAGTCTGGGCTTACCCGGATGGGTCAGGCAGCTATCTGGTTAATTATTCTTTTGAGCCAGCCAAAGTTTCTGTTCAGCCAGCCAGCGAGGGCTACCTAATTCAGTTTGACCTTAACGGCCGAATTTCTGATGATCAGGGTCGGACGGTCTATCAGTTTGAAAAGACTATTCCTGTTAAGCTGACCCCGGATCAGCTTTCTGACCTCGGACAGAGGACCGTGGCCGTGCAGGATGTTTTCCCTCTTATACCCGGTCAATACACTTTTGACCTTTTGGTTAAAAATCCTCTGTCCAAGGAATTTTCTTCTTGTTCTGCCAAGCTGGTTTTTCCAGGCCCGTCGGAAGCCAGTAGACTGGGCGACCCGGTTTTAGCTTTTGACAGCCGGAAGGTGGATAATGCTTCTGTGTTCAAGCCTTTCCAGGCCGCCGGCTGGGAGTTTTTTGTCCAGGCACGAAAATCTTTTGTCCCGGTCGAAACCCTGGTCCTGGGTATGCCGCTGTCCGGGTTGACTCGGGCTAGTGACGCTAACCTCTCTTTCCGCCTGAATTTGCTTCATGAAGACCAGTCTGTATTACAGCAATATCTTGACCAGAAAAATATATATGAAAATTCATTCATATATTATTCTTTGCCGCTCAAGGCCTATGCCCCAGGCTATTATTCTTTGAAGTTAGAACTTCTGGAAAAGGGGCAGCTACGGGAGGTACGCAAAGTAGATTTTGAGATTTCAGCGCTTAAAGCCCTGCCCCGGCCACTAATCATTACCCGAGGTCAGCTGGAACGGGCCGACTGTCTGCTCCTGACGGGTCTGCAGAGTTTAACTCTGGGACAGATAGAAGAAGCTTTGAAGAGAATAAAGCAGGCTTATGAGGTCAGACCGGATGAGCGTGCTACCATAGCTTATGCTAGTGTTCTCTTCCGCTTGGCTGATTATCAAAAAGTGATTGAGCTGCTGTCCCCTCTGGCTGGGGAGCGGGCTCCGGCTGAAGTCTTTGCCCTCCTTGGTCAGGCCCATCATGCCCTCAATGATTTTGCCCGGGCGGCAGTTTTTTATGAGACTTACCTGGAACGCTTTGGTACCAGCCTGGATATCCTTAATTTTCTGGGTACCTGTTATTACCAGCTCGGGCAGAAGGACAGAGCTCTGAATGTCTGGGAAAAATCTCTGTCTCTCAAGCCTGACCAGGAAAAATTAAAAGAGCTTGTCAACTCCTTGAAGAAAAAATAAATATTTAACCCCCGGCAGCGGCTAAATTCTATATTTTTCTCTACTTTAATTTTTTCTTTTCTTCAGATTTGACATTCCAGCCGTTGAGGCGGATTTCCACCTCGTCGCCTTCCAGGTCGTCCTCAAAGAAAAAGCCGCGCACTGTTCTTTTTTCACCGGGCAGAAGAGTGAGGTAATTATCATCCAGGAAGATGGGCACCACAGAATTCTGTCTCAACCTTTTGAAGACCTTGATTTCCAGGTTAAAAGCCAGGGCCGGCGAAACGTTTTCCAGCTCCAGCGTCAGCCGCCGCACTGGATATTCGCTTTCCACCTTCCAGCGATAATTGACTTTGGCCTGGGGCAGATTATTCAACATCTGCAAATCGGCGTATTTTTTAACTGGGGTGACAAACCAGGTCGTTTTCTCAAAATCAAGCAGGTCAGGAAGCGGCGGCAGACAGTAAAAATTTTGGTCTACCAGCGTGTTTTTTTCCCCGATTATCCTGAGGTCAAGAAAATAAAGAGGTTCACTGGCTTCTGGCAGGTCAATTCTGGTCAGACTGACCTTGCTGTCCGGCTCAAGGGAGAGGGGAAATTCCTGCCGGTATTTTTCTTCCAACCGCGAATCAAAAAGCCTGACCAAGGCTTTAAGTTTCTCGGCTTTGCGCAGGGAAAGGTTAGAAGCTATTACCTCTCTGGATTCATAATCATAAATCAGATGAAGTGGCTGGCAGGCCTTTTTTACACCGTAAAAAGCTCCGGTGGGCATCAGAAAATAATCATAAAGCTGCCACCAGAGTTTAGGCCAGGCGGAGTTATACATCCACTGTATAACTCCCGTAGCTTTATACCTTCTGACCACAAAAGCTTCAAACATGGCCCTGGTTCCTTCATAGTTCAGAAACTGAGCTTTGCGCACATATTCTTCTATGTTTTGTGGCCAGCCCAGCCTTTCTCTCATGGCTTCATGATAGCGGTCAAGCGATTTAAACATCCCTCGCGAACAGTGATAATTCCAGTTCTCATCAGGCGGCCAGAGTGATTCTTCGGGTATCATCTTGCGTAAGCTTTCCAGCACAGGCACCTGCGGTCCAGGACCAGTCTCTGTGTTAAAACCAAATGCTCCGCCGTTCTTTTTGTCTTCATACCAGTAATTTGGTGGCACCCAGTCGTAAGGTCCGTTCATCTTAACTCCAGACGGACCGCTGACCGGGCTGACTCTGGTTCCGGTAGAGTTAAGGAAGGGCCGAGTAGGGTCTTCTTCGGCCAGAAGGCGGTGGTATTCTTTCTCCAGTTCTGGTTTTGGTACCAGGTCGCTGGCCAGAGCCCAAACAAAAATGCTGGGGTGATTACGGAGCCATCTAACTTGGTCGCGAAATGATTTAGCTATCAGCTCCATGTCTTCAGGACTTACGATGCCGCCAAATTTTGGGTCGGTCGGTTTACCCAGGTGATTTTCCCATTCCCATTGACAGCTCCAGCCGACCATAAGCAGCAGGCCGAGTTCATCGCAAAGGTTGTACATATCCTCAGAAGTCCCCCAGAAGCCTTCCAGGCGCAGGGCGTTCAGGTTAAGGTGTCGGGCGTAGAGAAGTTCTGCTCTTAATTTTCTTGGGCGATTGTTAAGGAAAAGGTCATCAGTCCAGCCGCCACCCCGGATGAGGATTTTGCGTCCGTTGAGCAGGTAACCGCGGTAGCCTTCAGGAGTCAGATAATCTTTAACCTCCCGGATGCCAAAACGGAAAATTTTAAAATCAGAGACAGCTTCCAGAGCTTTAAACTGAGGCAGAGTCCTGGTGCTCTCTTTTTCTTTTCCCCATTTTTTCTCGGTCTCACTGAGTTTTTCTTCCCGGCCTTTTTCCTTATCTGTTTTTGGCTCAGTTTTTTGCTCTAACTTTTTCTCCCCCGCTTCCATTTTTTTGCTGAAGGATATAGCAGCTAAGTAAAGCTCTGGCTTTCCCAGGTCGTGTGTCCACCACACTCTTGGGTTTTTAATGACCAGTTCCTGGTACCTTTCTGGAGAAAAGATCACTCGTTTGGTTTCTTTTGGTTCAAGTTTAACTTCCTGAGAAAGGCGAATGTTTTCCACCTCCAACTTAACTGTGCCGGTAACTGGTTTTTCGGAATAATTCTGCAGGTCTGCAGAAAAAGTCAGTCTGGCCTCCTTCAAAGATTTAGTGTCCAGACTGGTCTGGACAAAAGGTTCGTTTATGGCTACCTCACCAAGCAGGCGGACCCGGACCGGTCGCCACAAACCCATGCTTCGGTCTGGAGGAGCCGGGTTCCAGTCTACAAACCCGATGGAAGGTTCGCCTTTAACAGGAGGAATGACTTCAATGGCCAAGACGTTTTTTTCACCTATTTTTACGTTTTTAGAAATATCAAGACGAAAACGGCGGAAAGCGCCAAAGATTTCAGAAGCGTCAGCCACCTTTTGGCCGTTAAGCCAGATGTTAGCCCGGTAATTCACCCCATCAAGTTCTAACAGAGCTGTGCTTTTCCCGGGATAGGCAGGCAACAGAAACTCTGTCCTGTACCACCAGGAAACCTGGAATTCTTCCGGGTTAATGAGGTCAAGGTTTTTGCCGAAGAAAACATTATCATAGACGTTGTTATCCACCAGAGTGCCCAGAACCGTGGACGGTACCCGGGCCGGGTACCAGCGGTCAATCATGATTCCGGGACGGGAAAGAGTTGGGCCATCTTCCTGAATTTTTTTGGAAGATTGAATAAACCAGTCAGTAAGGTTTGTGGTAGTCTCTGGTAAAACTCTGAGTGAGAGCCTGTTCTGTGTTTCCATACCCGGCCAGTATTGGGCAGAGAGTTCGGATTTTGACCACTCTAAAGCCGTCAGGAGCAAGACTGCACCGAATATCACTAGTGCAAAAAAGCTTCTTTTCCGGGTCATGCTGACCTCCTGTTCTCTATTTTATTAACTATCGTTCAATTCTCAAAGTTACTGTTTCCCAGGGATAAAGTGTAAGCGGGAATGCAGCAGGTTTAACTTTTTCTTCTTTGAGGTTGGATAGATAAACTTCTTTTCCTTCAACCCAGGGACCGCTCAGCTTCAGTTCAGCTGGTTGCCCAGAGACGTTATGAAAACGTATTATGTGAGCATGTCCATCAAGCGCTGGCTTGAATCTGGTAACAACCACCTGTTCTGATTCCACCTTCAACCCGGCAGAAGGCGGGCTGCTGTTTAAGCCGGCAGGCAGGACCAGCAGTGGCTCCAGAGCTTCCAGACTTTTTTTCTTGAGGGTGGCAAGGTCCATGGTTAGCGTCGGAATTAAATAATAGCGCAGTCTGATCGGCCCGCCCTGCTCAGCCATGTAGTTGGTGTGCCAGTAATTGTTCAAAGCGTAGGAAATGAGAGTGGTGGAGGGTAATAATTCCTGTTTCCATCTGCGGGAGTACCCCTCTACTTTTCTTTCGTCAGTTATCTCGCCAATTTCCACCAGCGGAACGTCAGGGGAGACCCAGATCAGGCTATGGTAAGGTTTAATCAGAAACACTGATTTCTGGATGGAGAAAAAGTCAAAACAGGCTCCCGGGATTTCCTCATAAAAGGGGTTAGCCAGTCCCCAGCCCAGGTCCAGCTTAACATCAGCAGGCTGGAAATCAAAGGGGAAACTAAAATGGACACTTTCTTTTTCTCTGATTTTTACCTTGTCAAAGAGGTTGTCAAACTCAAGGCGGCTGTCTGAGGAATTGAGGCGGATGATGGTGCGCAGGCTCTGGCTGCCTGGTGCCTCATATTCCAGGAGAAGAGAAGCTACCAGGGGACCGCGGTCGAGAACTTCCACTTTTTTTATTCTTGCTGGTTGAGCCCTGGTCGGGTCTGTGCCCGGAACGTAGAGATAATGATTAAGACCGGGAAATTTTCTGGCATCCACCAGCTGAGAGTGACCGGCTTTTTTCCAGATCAGGCTGGAAACGGCGCCTGTTTTCGGGTCCACAGTAAGTTTTAGGTCTTCGTTTTCCAGCATGTATTCTTCTGCTCGGGCCTGACCTTCCTGGCGGGAGCTTCCGGATTTAAGCCAGATTCTCAAGCCGGAGAATGATTTAAGACCAGGGACAAGAACAGCCAGACTTCCATCACTTAAGCGCTGAGAAACCAATTTCTGGCCATCTTCCAGAAGAGCCAGGTCTCGACCGGCACTGATTTCTGCTGGAATATAGATAATGTCGCTTCTTTCCCAAGAACTAGTGTTAAAAACATCCAATGCCCCGGCCTCAGCCGGATGCCCGCTGGAATAGAGATTTTTAAGCATGGTTTCCAGTTTGCCGGTCAGGTCTTCAGCAGTGGCTAAGAGATTCCTTTTATAAGCCCATTGCTTTACGGCATTTTCTCCGTCAGGGTTGGAAATGCTGTCGTGAGAACCCCAGGTATGCTCATGAAAGAGGACCACATGGCGCCAGGCTTCATAAAAATCAGAAGCCGGAAATTGATCGGCCGCCACGAGAGAAAAAAGAGTTTCCAGCTGCAGCAGCCGGTTGCTCAGGTTGCGGTTGGCGGCAGTTTCTCTGCTGGTGGAGGCGGCTCCGTCTTCCCAGTAGGGTGAAAAATCGCCGCGCACGGCCGGAATGACCGAACCATGTCTTTTTTCCAGCTCACTGAACAATTCTTCTGTGGTGGCTATGACTATCTTTGGAGTAATAAACTCTTCGTTCCAGGCTTTAACCGCCTCTGGCAGGGCTGGGTCAACCGGACCGTTATCGCCGCCTACAGTGTACCTGACCTGGACAAGAGAATAAGGATAATTAGCTGCCTCCAGTTCAGCTGCGTACTCCAGGATTTCCCTTTTTTTGGCCGGCGTGAAGTTTCCCAGATGCAGGCCATGGAACCAGGAGTATCCCCGGCCAGCCATCCAGAAAAGAATTTTTTCCCGACCAGAAGGAGAAACCCAGTAGAAAGGACGGTCGGCCCAGGCCTTTAGAGCCCAGCCCACGCGGTCGCCACCGTCAAAGAGCATGGGCATGTAATTTGGACCGCTAGAAAAGTATTTGACCCCGGCCAGAGCCAGGGCTGGGACTACGGACCAGGTGTAACTTGGAATATCCGTGATCATAGCTGATTTAATGGGCGGTAGCCCCTCCTTTTCCAGCTTCCGGGCAAAAGCAGTCCATTCCAGAAGTTCTTCCGGATGGCAGAGTCCCGTAAGCTCATTGGCCAGAGTAGCCTGTAGTCCGATCCAGCCTTTTTTCACAGCATCGAAGAATTTTTGTTTCTGTTCCGGGCTGGCCTGACGAAGGTAAGTTTCCACAGCCCAGAGTTGCTCAACGTTCCACTTAAACCTAGCTTCTGCCGGGTAGCTGCTGGTTTTTTCAGCCAGCTCTATGGCTTTTTCCAGGTTTTCCCAGTGTTTTTTCTCCACCACTGGCTGATAATCTGAGTAGCCGATGTCAAGGTGAGAATGGGGGATAAACCAGAGTTCTAGAGGACGAACCGGCTTTTGCACAGCGGTTGCGGAAAAAAGCTCTTTTTGTCCGGCTGTAATGCTGACTTTTACCGGTTCAGGTTTTTTGACTTCCTGAAGGCTTAGGTAAACTTGATTGTATCCGGTTTTTAATTCCAGGGAAATGCTTTTTTTCCTTGATAAGTTGGGAGCTGAGAGAATATTAACCTGGACTTTAAGCGGCCGGTCAGGATGGCTTATTTCTAAAAGCAGAGGTTGGGTAGTAGGTTTAGTGCGTTGTAGAGCCGGTAGGGCTGTAAGCCTGGCCCAGGCTGTCAGGGGGTGTTCAAAAATCATCACCCAATCAGGGCTTCCACTTTTTTCTGCGGTTAGCTTCAAGCGGAGAGGCTGTCCGGGAGTTAAAAGCCTGGCAGGAACCTTCAGGAAAAAGTAGCCAAACAATTCGTCAAACTGGTCCACCATAGTTGTGTCAAAAAATAAACTGAGCCCATCTGAATTTTTCACCTGCATCTGTTTTCGGCTGGAATTAGGAGCTGTAGTAAAGGTCAGAGTGGAACGGTCATCAACACTAAGGAAAAATTTATGACTGCCTTTGTTTGTAGCCATGCCAGCTAGCAGGACAAATGTAGCTTCTCGCTCAGAAAAATTGACCGGAATTTCCTGGGTGAGCCATTCAGCTACCATAGTGCCATCCGTAGCTCTAACGAGAAGAGCAGGAAGCTGTCCTGGATAGGGTGAATGATACATGATTTTCTCGCTGCGGATAGTGCGGCTGTAGCCTGAAAACCAACTGGGGCTATCAGCAGCCACCAGCAGGACAGAAAATACTATTAATATGGCTGGAATTAGAGCAGTAATTTGAACCGTTCGCTTTTTCATGAAGGACCTCTTTTTCTGGTAAAAAATTTTTAAAGAAAAAAAATTTAAAAAAATAGAACACAAAAATATTATAACCTGAACTTGAGAATTAGCGAAAAAGATTCTGCCTTCAGGAGGCAACTTGTCTTCTGGACAGGGGGGTGAACTCAAGAAAGCTTTTTAATGGTCTCTTTTATTTCCCGACGAAAGCGTTCTACCAGCTTTTTCACCTTAACTTGGCTCCGGGCTTCAGCGATAATTCTGATAATAGGCTCGGTGTTTGAGGGGCGAAGATGAACCCAGGAGTCAGGCCAGAGGATTTTTAACCCATCCAGGGTAGAAATATTTTCCCCTTTCTTTTCGTATCTGTTTTTCAGGTTAAGGACTACTCGGTAGGCTAGTTCTGTGGGGCAGGAAATTTTTTCTTTGATCATGAAATATCTGGGAAAGCTGGCGGCTAACGTTGAAAGCTTTTTGCCAGAAGTAACCAGTGCTTCCAGCACTAAACCGGCGGCTGTAAAAGAATCGCGGCAGGGATGAATCTCCGGCCAGATAACACCACCGTTCCCTTCACCGCCGATGATTGCTTTTACTTCCAGCATTTTTTCCACCACGTTTATTTCTCCGACTTTGGTGCGGAACACTGGTACCCCATATTTTTTCCCCAAATCATCTATGACCATAGAAGCCGAGAGGTTTACCACCACTGGACCTCTTTTCCTGCCGAGCAGGTGAGCAACAGCGATGGTCAGGGTCATATCTTCACCGAGAGGACGGCCCTTCTCATCTACCAGAGCCAGACGGTCAGCATCAGCATCCTGAGCCAGCCCGAGATCGGCCCGGTACTCTTTTACTTTTCGGCAGAGTTCTTTAAGGTTTTCCGGAGTGGGTTCTGACTGATGGGCAAAGCTGCCAGAAAGTTCGGTGTTGAGGAAAATTGCTTCGCAGCCAAGCTGCTCCAGGAACTGAGGCAGGAGAATGGCTCCAGCACCGTTGGCACAGTCTGCCACCACCCGCAAACGCCGCTTCCTGATGGCTTTGATTTTTAGACGGCTGAAAATTTTCTCCAGGTGAAGCTTTCCGGCCTGTTTTTCCTGCATGATATTTTTGAGGCGGTCGGCGGAGACATAAGTAAATTCACCCTGATGAAATATATCTAAAAATTCTTCTACTTGTGATGATTTCAGGTAAAGCCCCTCAGGCCCGATGAATTTAAGCCCGTTCCACTCCAGCGGGTTATGGCTGGCGGTCACAATGATGGCTCCAGCCGCCTGTTTCTCTCTGGTGAGAAAAAGAATGGTTGGTATCGGTAGAATGCCTACCTCAACCGGCTGGCAGCCGGTGGCCAGAAGACCCGAGATAACGGCTTTTTTCAACATCAGACCTGAGGGCCTGGAATCCTGACCTACCAGCACCTGGCCCTGCCCAAGGTAAGTGCCGAAGGCTGAGGCAAACCTGGCAGCCAGTTTTGGGGTCAGGCTTTCCCCGACGATGCCCCGCAGCCCGGAAACGCCTATTTTTAATGGAAGCTGGTGACGCATATTCTTACCCTATCAACCTGTTTAAAAAAGTAACTACCCGGTCAACTTCCTGCCGCACACGGCTGGCTGAGGAACCTTCAGCAATGACTCTGACTAAAGGCTCTGTGGCTGAAGCCCTGATGTGTATCCAGAGGTCCTTTTTTTCCACTCTCAGGCCATCAAGAGAATTTATTTCTGCACCCGGAAATAGTTTTCTGGTTTCCGCCACCAGGGAATGGAGACGGTGCGACGGACAAACTACTTTATCTTTGACGATATAGTACCTAGGCAGTTGACGAACAAACTGCGACAGGTTTTTTTCTTCTGTAGCCAATCTTTCCAGGATAAGACCCATGACCAGGAAAGCATCAAAAGCCGGCTGAAAATCTTTGATGGCCACGCTCCCGCTTCCTTCTCCCCCGAGCACAGCATTTTCCTGAAACATAGCCTGGATGATGGCTGATTGACCGACTTTTGTGCGGCTGACTTTAACTCCGTATTTTTTGGCCACGTCCTCAATCATCCTGGAAGTAGACAGGTTGGTGATTACCGGTCCAGGATGGCGTTTTAGCCAATAATCAGCTATCAGCGGAAAAGTATATTCTTCAGAAAGTGTTTCGCCCTCTTCGGTCACCAGAGAAATGCGGCTGACATCGCTGTTCAGCAGAAAACCAACGGCAGCGCTGGTGGCTTTGACCAGAGCAGCCAGCTCACCGGCGTTTCTCGGCCTGGGTTCCGGGTCATGGGGGAAAAATCCGTTGCCCAGGTCATTCACGGCGATAACTTCACAGCCAAGATAATTCAGGAAGCGGCTTACCAGACCAGAACCGGCGCCATTGCATGGGTCGACCACCACTTTTAGAGCACTTTTCTTTATTTCTTCTACCTTGAGCCTGGAAAGAAGCCAGCTGAAATAGATTTCTTCGCTGTTTACTTCGTGAATCAGTGCTGGCGACTTTTTTATTTTTTTAAAGGCAAACTTACCCAGATGGTATAAATCAAGAAGTTCAGTGCCCTGGAATTCGTTAAGATAGGTTCCCTGAGCGTTGATAAAATTCAGAGCATTCCATTCTGCCTTGTTGTGGCCGGCAGTAATGGATACGGCTCCAGAAGCTCGGTATTTTTTAACCAGAAATTGAATAATGGGCGTGGGGCAGATATCCAGGTCCATAACTTCATGACCGGTAGACATCAAGGCGGCGGTGGTTGCTTCCAGAAGCATTGGTCCTGAAGGTCTCGTATCACGGCCAACAAGTACTGGCCCGGGGGGAATCATGGTGCCAAAAGCGCAGCAGAAATCAACGACCAGCTCTGGAGTAATGGTCTGTCCAACTATGCCTCTTACGCCTGAGATGTTAAGTTTTAAGGGTTTCATAGTTTTTGAACGTATAAACTTTAGCACTCAAATTCATTTGAGGCAAATACTAGAGAGCTAATTATTCAAATTTATGGAGAACCGAGGACTGGGACGGATAGGACCTGATTTTGATTTTTCCCGGTTTTAAGTAAGTTTTCTATGGTGCGTTAATTTTTTGGTCTGGTGCGAGGTTAGGCAGTGCGTTTTTAAATTACATGGCCTGGCTTCTCGGTCATATCGGACATTATGTTTACTTAATTTTTTAAGATTTTCTGGCCGTTAAATTTGAACACTGCCTGCAAAGAAATAGAGTTTGAAATTCAATTTTTTTTCGGGAATTACGACTAAAAAGATAGAAGCTGCTCCCGAGGAGGGCTGGGAGAAGGACTCTCGGGGGGCGTCCTTCTCCAACAAATCTTACGCCTTGGATGGAGGCCCTCCTCTTTTATTATCTCTGGTTTAAATATTCATCATTTTTCCAAAAAAATCAACAAAAAAGTTTTACTTTTGAAAAAATTTTTTTTCTGAAATTCCTGTTGGACTTGATTCTTTATCTTGTTGTATGATTCTAACTCAACCTTAGTTAAAGGAGGCGGCTATGGAAGCTAAGAAATTTATAGAAAG
>JACIYK010000063.1 GCA_014359965.1 Candidatus Aminicenantota bacterium | reverse complement strand
AAAATATTGGAAGAATAAAGATCTATGATTTTGGGTTTCTTGAATTAAAACAGGAAATGTCTTGGGAGAAGAGAGGTATAAACATTTTTAGTGTTTATAAAAAAAGAGCGATTAGCCGGCTGGCAGAGTTGATAGTTAAGTTAAAAGGCAAAGATATTGCCGCGTATTTTTATAATGAAAACAGATGCGGCATAGTCCATGGGAAAACGAGCATTAAGGTTTATGATTTCGGCCCCACGATAGAAGAAATTGCGAAGGACCTCTACATCCTTAAACTTCTTGCCAGAATAGCAATTGAAGATAAAGCCAAATTCACTGGGAGAAAATAGTTATTTTTTAGATAAATATGCCTTAAAAAGGCTGCGGAATAATGGCCCATGATTCGGAATCTTTAAATGTAGCAGTTCATGCACTATTACTTCGGCTCTGAATTTTGCTGGCTGTCTTAACAGCTCGGTGTCAAAAGTTAGCCTGCCCCGCGAAGAACAACTTGCCCATTTACGCTTCATCGGTCGGATATGAATTTCAGCGGGCTCAACACGCATCTTTTTGGCCCAAGCCCTAACCTCGGCCTTAAAGATATCCGCTGGTATTGTTTCTTCAAGTGTTTTCCAGGGCTTAAGTTCTGTTTTTTCAAACATATTCTCAGCTCTCATATTATGTGCAATCGAAGAGACCGTTATTAAACATCTTACTCATTAGATTGCCTTCTTCAATAACCCCAAAAGCCTTTCTGCCCAGCTCACCACCTGTTCTGTCTCTATTCCTTCATCTATCATAGCTTTATACATTTTTGTCCTCAATTCGCGCCCCTGGTGCTCGCTTGTTGACCAGTGAGGATAATTTGAGAAAGCCTCATCAAGCTCTCTGGCAATTCTATCTGCTTTCTCAGCTTCAATGTTTTGCGTTTCAAACCACCACTTAGCAGCAAAAGCTAATGGAGTTAGCCCGGTGGTTTTCATTTCTTCTTCTGCTTCTTTTAGCTTCTTTATTAATTCCATCAGCTCTCGCAAAGCCTCTTCGGCTGAGGCTTTATTTTGTTCATAAAGCTGTCTGATTAGCTCTGCTCTTTCTCCTATTGACAATAAATATGGATTTTCTCGTCCTTTTTCTTCGATCATTGAGTTTATTTTCTTAAGCAAATTAAATACTTTAACCGTTGGCGGGCCTTCTTTTTTGGCAATGGCTTCAAGGGTTTCAGTACCGATTTCAAATATCTCTGTTAAATCTCCGATCCCCTTAGTATGCGTATGCTTTTGGACTATTTCGGCTGTTTTTCTTAATAAGCTCTTATCTGTTAATGTTCCGGGTTCGTAGGCATTTTTCACCAGCATGTATATCTGGACCAACATATCATAATCTTTGATAAATTGAATTAAAAATGGATCCGGGGACAGAATTTCATATACTTCTTCTAATTCTCTGAAAAATTTATAGAACTCGGCTCTTTTTTCTTTGTCTTTAAAGTATTCTAAAATCGCTTCCACTTTTTTGTCATCATGAAGTCCCGCGCCAATAATCAAATATTCTTTCCGTCCCTCATCCATCAATTCCTCAAATCTGCCCCTCAGAACATCTAAGTCCTCAATTACCCCTTCTACGTCTTTTGAATCAAAGGCCAGGGCTTTTTCAAGGTTTTCAAAAATACCGACAAAATCAATTATCAGGCCAGAAATTTTCCTTTGCCCCTCATTGGTTTCATAAGGTCTATTTACGCGGGCGATGGCTTGCAAAAGTACATGATCCCGCATAGGCTTATCTAAATACATACAGTATAAAATTGGCGCATCATAACCGGTAAGCAATTTTTCTGTTACTATTAGTATCTTTGGATTTTCATCACTTTTTTTGAAACTCTTTCTTATCCTCTTTTCTTCATCTTCGGTAAGATGATATTTTTTCAAAAGAGGTTGGTCATTATAGAAGGGGCTTATTACCACAGCAGATTCCTCTAGTTTAAGGTGTTTGTCCAGTTCTTCTTTGTAAAGGCAGCAGGCTTCACGGTCAACAGCCACCAAAAAAGCTTTATAGCCCATGGGTTCTATATATTCTTTGAAATGATTAGCTACGTATTGAGAAATTTTCTTAATTCTTTCGGGGTTCTTAAGCATATTTTTTAAATTAACAGCTCTATCCAGTACTCGGTCCAGCTCTTCTATATCAGAGATTCCTTCAAGCTCTACGACCTGCCAGAATTCTTTTTCCATAGTTTCTTTATCTACGATTAGGTCGGCAGGGGCCATTTGATAATGCAAAGGAACAGTTGTTCCGTCGCAGATTGATTCTTTTATTGAGTATTTGTCAAGATAGCCGGTTTCATCTTCCAAACCGAAAGTCTTAAATGTACCCCTCCCATAAGAAGTTTTATCAATAGGAGTTCCCGTAAAGCCTATAAAAGTAGCGTTCGGCAGGGCACCCATAAGATAATTACCGAGATCGCCTCCTGTTGACCGGTGCGCTTCATCTATCAGAACGAAGACATTTTTCCTTTTACATATTGAGGCTGGCATATCATCAAATTTATGAATCATAGAAACAATCAAGCCTCTGGTATCAGAAGCCAGTAAATCTCTTAATTCCCTCTTGCTGGTAGCCACGCTTACTCTTCCAAAATTGACTGATTCAAGGTTCTGGAAAAGCTGTTGCTGCAGTTCGTTTCGGTCAACGACCATTAAAACGGTTGGGTTTTCAAATGCAGGATCATTTAATAGTTTCTTGGCTACTGTTATCATCGTATAAGTTTTTCCAGAACCCTGGGTGTGCCAGATAAGGCCTCTGCGTTTCTTTCCATCTCTTGCCCGGATAAGAATTCGCTCTGCGGCCCTTATCTGATGGGGTCTTAAAACGGCCTTACTTAATTCCCCGTCTTTCCGAACAAATATTATGTAATCAGTAAGAATTCTAATCACTCTTCTTGGAGCCACAAAGGTCTTCACAAGGGTTTCGAAATCTCCAGCCTGTTCATCTCGCCAGTTAAAAAGTAATCTGCGGTTTAGATTCCAGGTGGCACCATAAAAGAATTGTAATAAATGAGTCATGGCAAATATCTGGGTCTGCGCAATAAGTTCGGGTCCTTCTTGGTGATAGCGTCTTATTTGGTCGAAAGCTTCTGCCATACCCTCAATTTTAGTAGCAGATTTTGTTTCAATGATAATTACGGGAATGCCATTAATGAGAAAAACAACATCTGGCCTGATCTTAAATTTGGCGCTTGAGAACTCAAATTCATCTGTTACCTGGCATACGTTATTCTCAAGGCAATTCGGATCTAAAAGTCTTATGTTCCTTTCACGTTTTTCTGCTTCAACAAAAACGGTTTTTAAACCCCTTAAATATTCCCAGGCATCTAAATTTCCTTCTATATTGGGTCTAACAATCAGAAGGCGTCTGATTATATCATCTGCTTTTAGACCATCCACGATACCTGGATTTAACCGCTGCAATTGAGCTGAAAGAACCTCAAAAAAGATTGGACTGGTTTCTCCACGTCTCAGCCTTAAAGCCTCATTTGGCTCCACATATTCCCAGCCCGCTTCAATTGCATATTTAACAAGAGGGCTTTGGATCGATTGACGCTCTGACTGTATACTCATTCGCCCAAGCCTCTTTTATTATTCCATATTAGATACCCTTATTTTCCCTGTCATAAGGTTATGTAATAAAGTCTTGAACAATGTCTCTAAAGCCTTCTTCTTATTTTCCTCTGCTTTGATTCTATTATCCAGACTAATCAGTATTTCAGCAATCTTTTTCTGCTCATCAAGAGGGGGTAGGGGGATAGGAACAGCTTTTGCTTTTCCTATAGATATAAATGGCTGGCCACTCCCTGATTTTGGCCATATTTTCTCGTCATCAAGGAAAAAATATAAAAACACATTGTTCAATAAATCACGATTTGTTTTTATTACGATCGTATTTTTTATCGCTGTCCATTTGCCTTTAG
The DNA here is from genome assembly GCA_014359965.1 of Candidatus Aminicenantota bacterium. Taxonomy (GTDB): domain Bacteria; phylum Acidobacteriota; class Aminicenantia; order Aminicenantales; family Saccharicenantaceae; genus Saccharicenans. The sequence continues at coordinate 8,070 of JACIYK010000063.1, read as the reverse complement.
CGTAGAAACATTTGCCACATCGTGCACCGATTGCAGATAAAATTATCGCTTCACCTTCATGCTCATAGAAATCTAAAAAGCCGTCTGAGCCGGTGGCACTATATGCCGGATAACCGGAAGGTTTATATAGAGCTTTTGTAAGTGATGTGTTGCCCCAATCCACACTCGTCACATCCCCTAACCTCACTACTTCCCAATGTTCTGGAATTGGTCCGATTTCAGTATCTTTAAGTTCCACCTTGTCTGCCTGTTCTATAGGTACTGGGCCGTAGGTAAAAAGATGACGCATCAGGCTTTTTTTGAATTCTTTGAGTGCTGCAATGACCTTTTCAGTGGCTTCTTTTGCCCGCTGCACCGTGCGCAGTACATGCGCAATGGCCCGCTGCTCAGTAAGCGGGAGGAGGGGTACAGCAAGTGCAGCAAGTCTGCCCTTTGATAGGTTCGGGATAGTGGTCTTATTGCCCGCTCCACTATATAGAAAGAGAAGTGTCCATGCCGCTTGCATCCAGTACATGTAGAATAGGGGCACAACGCCATCTCGGGTAGTCCTGAGGCGGTGAAGGTGGTTCTGGTAGAGTACCAGAGGCATCTGGCCTTCCCAAATTGCCGTCCTGCCGATATCTCCGCCTTCACACACCAGTAGATCACCGGGAATCAATGCCAAACGTATTTTTTCTTCTTCATCGAAATGCATCTCATCGAGGATACTTAGATCTATCTGACCCCATAATACATTAGCTGTTCGGAGAAAGGGCCGCTTTCTTATGCCTGCCCTTGCCTTTGGGGAAAGTGCTTTACCCTGCTGTATTTCGAAAAGCTCCCTCAACCTCACCAACTGCCACTCCTTCGGCAGGGGGCCCAGCTCGGTCATTTTGAAGCCATCGGGAAGCTCTGTGCTGGATGCGGGGGGCACGGACCTTGTCTGTGGGGTAACGGATACAGATGTGCTCCGACTCCGGTTCATGGCAGGTACTCCTTGCGAAGATACTTAAGATCGCCGAGAGATTGCTTGAGATCCCCTGGCGGCGGAACTTGGTGGTCGTGTGAGCCCGGACTGAGGCGTTGGCCTATTACCCGGAGTTTCCCAGAGTGAGATGGGTCCTTGGTTAGGAGGGTGTAAACATCCGGAATAAGGTCACCAAGGGTCTTTCCATCATAGTCAGACACCATGGCCGCTGAATCTTCCTGATCGCGGCGGTGTTTGACCAGCATCAGTTTACAAAATCGCTCGGCTGCGTCTCTCAGCCTCTGCGCCCCAATCTTACGGATTCTGGGATTGGCATTCTTGACGTAGGGTGTTGCCCGAGCGAGTAAGGCATCAAGCGTGTCGCTTCGGCTTTCAACCTTGGCACCGACTTTCGGCTCCTCAAGCGATACCAAGAGAGTGTCTAATTCGAGATGCTTGTACCGTTCCTGTACGTCTTTCCACATACGCTCGTCATGTGTGAGGAGGATCACCTGAATGGATGAGCCAATCAGTTCTTCGAGAACGCGATCAATGAAGAATGCCCGATGCTCGTCATCGCTCGCTGGCACCGGGTCGTCGAGGATGATGAACCCAGTTCCCTCCCGGACTGTTCGAGCCAGAAAGGCCGACAGCCCGAAGCAGTTGAGCTGGGAATCGCTGAACACCGCCACAGCGTCGCGAAGCACACTGCCAGATGAGCCGCCAGGTTCCGCTGCAAGCCGAGCCTTAAGATCGATAAACCGCCGGCCAGTACCGCCACGCTGGATCCCATCGAAAGATGTCGACTCATCAGGTCGGAGGAGATTCCACCAGCGGAGGATTTCCTGACTCAATTCATCAAACTTTTCATCGAGAATTTTAGCCTTTGCCTGGTCGATTTCTTTAATTGCTTCGTCAATTTCTCCAACCATTTGGTCGTAAGCAGCTCTTTTGGCAAGCCAGATTGATAGTTCATCTCGACGTCCAGCGAGGTCGATAAGTTCCTGCCAGCCTTCCATCCCGGCCCGTCGGTCGACTTCCGACCTCAAGGCACGAACGAGGGGTTCGCTTGCCTCCTTATATCGACTCAGCGCCTCGACAAAGTTCTTAGCTGCCTGAGCCAGATCTGCGATTTTTTGGCGCAGCTCCTCAAGTTTGGCTTCGTTAAGTTCGTCCAACTGAGCGGTTTCCAGGGATTCTTGGAGTTCAGATGCTTGCCCGCGAACCGTCTCCAGAGCCGCCTCCAGACGGGACGAGGTCTCCATCCAGGGTGGCAAGAGGTCGGCGGAGCGGGCGCCCAGAAGCGCTTCCATTGTTGTGTGACTGAAGCTGCGCCGCTCACGCTCTCCGTCATTCCAGGCAAAAAAGAGCGGACAGGATTCTTGGCTTTCTTGACGGATTCGATCGGCTAAGCTCCTAAGTTCTCTCAGCGCTCGCTCGGTCTCCTCCCGTGCCTTCCGGAACTCAGCGCTGCTTTCCAGCTGCTTCCTGATGAAAGCGATCCTCTCCGGCGTGAGAGCCTTGGGTGTCTCGCACACCGGACAATCAACGGGCACTTTGGCACTGGCTAACTCCGGTACCTTGATAACTTCCTCGAAAAGCCGAATGAGCCGTGAAGTTTCTTGAACCACGGAGGACCTGGCTTGAACCAAGTCCTCGAAGGGCTTCCAAAACCTCCCTTCCGGAAGCGTCCAAGAGGGTCCCTTCCTAGGCTCGAGCGCGGTCACAGGAAAGGTGCGCGACCGCTGCTCCTCCAGAAGGGCCTTAGTCGCCGCTATGCGAGCTTCAAATCCCTCGGGCACAGGTCCCGCATCAGATAAAATAAGACCGACCGCCTCGCTTAAGACCTCTGTTATGGTCTCTAAACTAGCCCCACCAGCCTCGAGCTTGTCGAATGTCGCCCCATATCTCGGGTGTGTCCGACAACGCCGGAGGATAGATTCCGAGGGGCTCAATGGAGGTGCCAATCGGTTCTTGGCTTCGGAAATTGCAGTTCGTATCTCCTCGAGGTCCGAGACCTCCAGAAGAGCCTTGAAGTATTCGGTCCTCTGTTGTGGTTCAGCAGACACAACATAGCGGAGCGTATGGGGCATCAGCACCGGAGCTTCTAGTGGAGGCTGAAATAACCGAATGCCGATCGTACTCAAGTCAAAGGCGGGGTCTCCATTAATCCTGAGCTCGCTGTAGCAAGGGTCTCGACCTGTGTAGTCACGTGTCAGTTTTCTCTCGACGCGATGCGTCTGACCAACTGTGTCTTCGATGTCTGCAGAAACGATCACATCTTCACAACTGGGCATGTGGGCATTACGCAACGCTTCAGCGAATTCCCGCTTTGCGCTGGCAATGAGTTCCCGACGAACGGTCTTGCCTGTAAGCAAGAATTCGATGGCCTCGGCAAGACTGGTCTTGCCCTGGCTGTTAGGTCCCCAGATCATGGCCAATGGACCGTGAAACTCCAGAACCTGAGCCTGCGAGCCAAAAGCCCGGAAGCCCTTAATCTCTAGGCGTCTGATTCTTGGCATGGTCGGATCCTTCGATTTTTTGCCAGATATGAGACTCTAAAAATTTATCCAAAACATCATCCCATCTTTCGCGAGGTGTCATTTTGAGCAAGCTCACCAGTTCATGTGCGAGTCCTCCTCGCTGAAGCTTTTCTAATAGCAAATCGATATTAGAGGTCATAGTAAGCCCCCACAAAACTATGTTAGGAGCGATCATGTGCTCCCTTCATGATTCTATTGTCTCCATCTTTATTGATTCGCGGCTCATCCAGCCCTTTTAGAAACATGGCGGCGACTCCATAAACTGAGCTTCCAAGGTTCTTGGTCACCAAGCTCGTATTTGTTACGGCATGATCATGTTCTTTGCTTCTTCGCCATTCAAATCTCCTCACTGAACCCTCCGAATCCAAGTTTTTGGAGTACTTCGGTCAAAATTTGGTCTGCCTGGGAGCGCTCCTCTTCGGCTTCTCGCAGTAGCACCAAGGCCTCCTCCAGCGGTAGGACTTCCTCTTTGTTGTTGCTGGCGACGTAGCGGCTCGGAGAAAGATTAAAGTCATTCTTTGCTGCCTCTTCTTTCGTGATAATCGCAGAGAGACCATCTTCGGCGCGCCAGTCATGGTAAAGGGTTGCGATCTTTTGGATATGCTCTTCTGTGAGGTAGTTCTTGGGGCGTCCTTTGCTATATAGCTTTGAGGCGTTGATGAGGAGAATTTCTCCAGGATGCCGTTTGTCGCGGTTGACCACCAGGATGATGCCAGGCGCCGTAGTGTTGTAAAAGAGGTTTTCAGGCATGAGCACAACTGCTTCAATAAGGTCGGCCTCCACGAAGGCGCGGCGTATATCCCTCTCACGGTTGGAGCCTTGATTGCCACTGCCCCGGCTGACAGCTCCGGTGTCCAATACAACAGCCATACGACCGTTTTCTTTGAGAGAGGCCATCATATGCTGCAGCCAGCCCCAATCCGCGCTGGATGAAGGCGGAATGCCGAAACGGAAACGCTCGTAAGTATCATTTTCATAGGTTTCAGGCGGAAATTCCTGGTTCCACATTGGATTGGCAACGACTCGATGAAACTTTCTAAGGCGCCCCATATCATCTTTGAAAGCGGGGTTGTTCATGGTGTCGCCAATCTGAATATCTGCTTCTATGTCGTGGATAAATGTGTTCATTCTGGCCATGGCAAATGTGGTAGCGTTGATTTCCTGGCCAAAGACTTTGATTGGCTTTATTGTTTCGGGGAGTCTAAGGCGGCCGTTCTGGCGAACACCGTATTTTTCTAAAAATTTTAGGTTGCTCTTTATTAAAAGGCCACCGGAGCCGCAACAGGGATCATAAATTTCCATGCCAGGCTCAGGGTCGATTATATTAGCCATTAGAATTGCTACTTCTCGCGGGGTATAAAATTCACCGGCGCTTTGCCCCTGGCCTTCAGCAAATTTCCTGATTAGATACTCATAGGCGCGGCCAAGAATATCAGGCTCAACATCATTTAGGCCGAGGCGGTGACGAGAAAGAACATCAACCAGAGCAACCAGATAGTCATCTCCAATGATGCGTGACCCAGCAGCGGTGGCATTAAAATCCACCATATCAATTACGCCTTGTAACTTGGGATTTTCGCGAGCTACTGAACGAACCACGTCAGTTAGATATTGGCCAATGCCAGTTGTTTGCTTGCGGATGTTTTCCCATCGGGCCGGTTCAGGGATATAAAACCTGACCAGTTTATGGTCCTGCTCAACGAGCTTGAGAGTGGTTTTAAGATTGCCAAATTGCTGAGAGAGGTTTTTGATTTCGTCATCAAAAACATCGGATAATCGTTTGAGGAATATCAAGGGAAGAATGTAGTCTTTATACTTGGGAGCATCAACCGGCCCTCTTATTGTGCAGGCAGCATCCCATAACCAGGTTTCCAGGGTAGAAATATCAAGCGCCATTTCTATAAGAACCCCTTTCTTTAGTAATCATCTTCATAAAAATTATTACTTAAAAAGAGGGTAGAAGACAAGAGGTTTATGTTTGTCAAATTACAGATAAAACTTGATATGACTGTACTTAGCGTGGCAATAATAAAAATATTCCATCTAGAATTTTAATATGATCTCTTTCCTAAAGTGATCTACGTAGAGATGGAGAAAGCGGAAGAAGCTTCGCCACCCCGTATCATAGAAATGGACAGAACCTTGTTCCTCCAGACCCTCTGGATCCGAGTCTCTACCCGGTAACAAACTCCGGCAAGAAGCAGGGCTCCCTGTAATGCACGCTGGCTTTGAGCTTATTGTATTAACCAGACCATTTTGTTGATTTGTTCTTATCCGCCTGGCCGATTTTAATACGAAATATTTCTTGTTTATTCTTCCGGATTGTTTTAGTCATTTTATTCTTATCTGCTTTAATGCCCGTAACACTCGCGGCAGCTATATTCCTTAGCCCGCGCTTTTTCCCATCCATATCAACTGCTAATTTATTCGGGTGGCTTGTAAGAATAATTCTATTCTGATATTTTGTTAGCTAACGCCCAGAACAGACAAGATCGATAACAAAAGCCAAACTGAAAGGTAGCGAAGGAAATGGGCATTCCAGGATATCATAGCAGGGTGCTGGAGGTGGATCTCAGCACCGGTTCAATCAAGGTTAAGCCGCTTCGGCCGAAGGATGCGTTGCTTTACCTCGGTGGTCGTGGCCTGGCGACCAAACTTCTCTACGACCGCATTGACCCCAAGACCGACCCGCTGGGGTCCGGCAACATCATCGTGATTGCCACCTCACCGCTGGTTGGCTCGCAGGCGCCCACCTCAGCTCGCGGCCACATGGTCTACAAATCACCGCTTACCGGCTACATCGGCACTTCCAACTCGGGCGGCGCCTGGGCTCACACCTTCAAAGCCACCGGCTACGATGCCATCGTCATCCGCGGCCGCGCCCCGCATCCGGTTTTCATAGACATAAGCCCGGAAAAAGTAGAAATCAAGGACGCCAGTCACCTCTGGGGAAAAACGACCCACGAGGCTACCGACATCCTCACGGCTGAAAGCCGCCCGGGCGATCCCTACCGCGCTCTGGTCATCGGACCGGCTGGAGAAAACCTGGTACTCTATGCGGCTGTGGCCAACGAGAAAAACCGCGTCTACGGACGCTGCGGGCCGGGCGCAGTTTTTGGCAGCAAAAACCTCAAAGGCATTCGGGTGCGCGGCAAAGAAAAAATTGCCGTATCTGATGAAGCCCGCTACCGGGCCGGTCTGGACCAGTCGCTCTACCTGATGAAACAGGCACCAATCACCAAACGGCTGCTGCGGGAGCTCGGCACCTCGGGCCTCATACTGCTAATTAACCTCATCAATATGCTGCCGCACCGCAATTTTCTGGATGTGGAGCATGATGAGGAGAAAGTGGAGCGGATATCGGGCGAAGCCATCGCCCACAACTACCTGGAAAAAGCTGGCTCCTGCTACCTCTGTCCCATCGGCTGTCAGCGCCACACCCGGGTTAAAGGGCCTGATGGCAGCGAGCGCCGCGGGGAAGGTCCCGAATACGAAACCACCGTGCTGATGGGCCCGGTGTGCGACATCTACGACCTGGATTACATCATCCGGGCCAATTACCTCTGCAACGAGCTCGGCCTGGATACCATCTCCTTTGGCGGGACCGTGGCCTGCGCCATGGAACTTTACGAGAAAGGTTACCTGACGAAGGAGCAGACCGGAGGTCTGGAGCTTCGCTTCGGCCGGGGCGATCTTCTGGAAAAGCTGGTGGAGCTTACGGCTTACAGGCAGGGTGTCGGCGCGCTGCTGGCGGACGGCTCTTACCGGCTGGCGCAGCGGTTGGGCCATCCTGAGCTGGCCATGCAGGTCAAGAAGCTGGAAATCCCGGGCTACGACCCGCGGGCTTCCTACGCTCAGGCTCTGGGCTACATGACCTCGCCGACCGGCGCCTGCCATCTGCGCGGCGGCTATGCGGTGTCGCTGGCATTCTTCGGCGGGACCCGCGAAATACCGCGCTTCAGCCTGATTCAGTCGCCCATCGCCGTCCGCAACATGCAGAACACCGGCATTCTGCAGGATAGCCTCGGTATCTGCCGTTTTACCGGCTTTGCTTTTTCGGTGGAGCCCTGGGCCAGGATGGTGAGCGGCATAACCGGTCAGGACTTTTCCACGGCCCGGCTGGAAGAAATTGCTAACCGCATCGCCACGCTGGAGCGGCTTTTCAACCTGGAGGCGGGCCTCAACCCGGAGGAGGAAGACCTGCTGCCCAGGCGCTTTGCGGAAATCCCGATTATGGCTGAGGGGAAGCCGAGGGCTATAACGCGCGAAAACATGCTTCAGATGCGGCGCGATTATTACCGGGCCCGCGGCTGGAACGACGACGGCCGGCTGAGCGAGGAGCTGCTGCGCAGGCTTCAGATAGAGCGCAGGAAAGCAGCCGGCCAGGCTGAGCAGGAGGTTTGAGATGGCGCCACGGAAATGGCAGACCAGCGAGGAAGTTTACCGGCTGTTCCACGCTATCGGCCGGGCTTCGCTTCTTTACGACATTCAGGACAGCCACAGCGGCAACATGGCCATGCGCTGGCGGAGTCCGGAAGGCGAGGAGATGGTGGTCATAACGGCCACGGGTTCGCAGAAAGG
>JACIYK010000062.1 GCA_014359965.1 Candidatus Aminicenantota bacterium | reverse complement strand
AGCCCTGGTAGATTTTCTGCCAGTATTCATCATAGAGGTTGGAGATTTGCACTACAGGTTTTTCATGAGTGGTAGCGTGGATAAATTCTTTTTCGCTGATCATTAGACCCACGTGAGTGATACGATTTGGACGACCAAAGAACACTAAGTCCCCGGCTTGTTCCTGACCCTTAGGAACTTCCAAAAGTCCGGAGCTGGTAAATTGAATGTCAGCATCCCTTAATATTTCAATACCACTCAGTCTATAAATCAGCTGAACAAAACCAGAACAATCAATCCCCAGTGGGCTCGTACCTCCCCAAAGATAGGGCAAGCCCAGAAAACGTTTAGCCAGCTGCACCATTTGTTCAGAAGAAAGTCTTGGCCGTTTGAACGGGGCCTGTTTTATCTGACCATCTCCAACCTGGATGTACCCTTTACGTCCGCAGGGCAATTTGACCTGGCCCCATCTTTCCTGGTGTTCGCCAAGTTCCAGAACGGAAGAGATGGGAGCTATCATAAGCGGTTTCTGTTTGGTGACGTCAGGCATAGCGTAGATGAAAGCCATCAGGCTGGTTATTTCAATGACCTGGCCTTCCGAGGCATAAAATTTTTCTTTTTCCTGGTAAAGACGAATGGCTGGCCCTTCCACCCAGCCCTGATAGGTATCAGGTGTTTCTATATAATACCAGGTCTGGTTATTTTTATCTTTTTCAGATTTGAGAATTTTAACTGTTGTGCCCAGTAAGGCCTGGCTAACTACATCCACGTTGTTATCCGGACGAGAGTACATATTTTCTACCGAATGAATCACTACTCCATATTTGGCAACTTCCTGGGACTTCATGGAAAAAACGGAAATCAGAAGCACGAGGGCCAAGGCAAAAATTGCTTTTTTCATTTTCTTTCCTCCATTATAATAATTACTTCTAAAAATAATTATATAAGAATTTTCTACACAGTTAATATTTTTATAGTCAGGAAAGGAGCAGGAAAATGAAAAGAAAAGAATTTTTAGTCATGACGGGTGGTCTGTTAGCTGCTTCTGCCTTTTTACCGGTGGGTATGATGTCCTGCCAGAGAAAAGAGATAAAAAGTAGCAGGGTAAAAGTTAGCACTCTGATTTACGAACTGCATCTGCGGCAGGCCTGGACACTTTCTCGTGGCACCTGGACAACCAGGCGCAATGTTCTCGTCCGTCTGGAAAAAGATGGGATTGCTGGTTATGGTGAAGCGGCTCCTATACCCCGCTATCAAGAAAGTGCTGAAAGCAACCAGGAATTTATTAAAAAAGCGTTGCCCATTCTGGAAAAGGACCTCTGGACTTTTCAGGACCGCTGGCAAGAACTGGATCAACTGGCGGCTGGTCAGAATGCAGCTAAAGCTGCGCTGGACATGGCTATCCTGGACTGGGTTTGTAAATCGTTAAAGGTGCCGCTTTATAAATTCCTTGGGCTGGACCGGAATAAAACCCTGAGCACTACTTTTTCCATTGGTATAGACGAAATACCCGTCATGCAGAAAACTGCCCAGCAGGCTAAGGATTTTCAGGTGCTCAAAATTAAAGTTGGTCTAAAAGATGATAAAAAAATTATCGAGGGCATAAGAGAAGTCACCAACCGTCCTTTACGGGTTGACGCTAACGAGGGCTGGAAAACAAAAGAAGAAGCTTTAGAGATGATTAACTGGCTGGCAGATAAAGGTGTGGAGTTCGTAGAACAGCCGCTACCGGCGGCCAACCTTGATGATTACCGTTGGTTAAAAGAAAGAGTAAAAATTCCTATCATCGCCGATGAAAGCGTTCATAAGAGCCATGATGTCCCTTCCCTGGCTTCTGCCTTTCACGGCATAAATATCAAATTAATGAAATGCGGTGGTATCCAAGAAGCTCTCAGACTGGTGGCTGTGGCTCGGGCTTTTGATTTAAAAGTAATGATTGGCTGTATGATTGAAAGCTCGCTGGCCATTGCTGCGGCCGCTGCCTTAACCCCACTTTTTGACTATGCGGACCTGGATGGCAACCTGTTAATCGACAATGATCCTTTTAAAGGCTTGAAGTTGGAAAAAGACCGCTGGCTGCTGCCAGAAGCTCCTGGACTTGGTATAGAACCAGTTATCCCGGAATGGTAGATCATGGCTCCTAACTGATTCCTTGGACTGGATAGATTAGGTTAGATCCGGTACAAAATTTTCCACAGAGTTTTTGCCTTTTTTTAAGAAGTTCAGCCTGGCTGTTTTATTTTAAAAGGCCAATCAACTATTTTTCTGAAATTATGCGGCCGTATTCTGAGGATCTTTCCAGCCGGTCAAAATGCTGAAAAAACAGACGACCAATCTGCCTGATTATGGCATTACCATCAGTTTGAGGAGATAGATAGGTAGTCATAACACAGATTACATAAGGATGTTTTTTTAGCATCACTACCCCTGAATCGCAGCGAACAGCTTCCAGTTCACCTGGTTTATCAGCCACTATGACCCCTTCTGGCACGGCCTGTTGCAGTGGGCTATCTTTAGGAATAGCCAGGATAGAAAAAAATTCCTTTTTGTAAGCTTCACCCAGAATGTTTTCTTTCCAGATTTTTTCCAGCAGAGTCATCATTTCTAGGGGAGTGGAAATATTTTCCCGGCCTTCAAAAGCTGCTTTCAGGTCCATCATCTTTCTATTTAATTTTGTCTGCTTTAAACCAAGCGAAGAAAGGCGGGTATTAACGGCTTTCATTCCCACCTTATCGATCAAAATATTAGTCGCCGTATTGTCGGAAAGGACCACCATTAAAACGCAAAGGTCTCTGATGGATATTTTCAAGGAAGGATTTCCCAGGTAAAAAAGAATTGGCCCACCCCCGACTTTTTCTTCGGCTTTAAGGTCGATAAATTCCTCCAGTTTCAACCGCCCTTCTTCTGCCTGTTTCAGCACTTCCAGCAGAATAGCGATTTTTATGGAGCTAGCTTGTGGGAAGATTTCTTTTTCGTTCCAGAAAAAAGTTTGACCAGTGTTAAGGTCTTTAACCGCCAGACCAATTATTCCGTCAGTGTTTTCACTGATGGTTTGAAGCTGGCTCTTCAATTTATTTTCCAGTAGTTTGACCTTATTATCGTACCCATCAGAAAATGACGGACTTATTAAAAATGTTAGCAGTGCTATAAAACTGATAAAACAGAATAATTTTCTGGACATGGCCCCTCCTTTCTGAATTTAAATTTATTCATTTTAAAAATGATTTTCGGGCCAGATATCCTGATCTAATCTTTAGTTATGATTAATTTCTGACCAATTTTCAGGTTTTCACTCTTCAGTCCATTATCTTTTTTTATTTTTTCCATGCTAACCCCAAAAGTTCTTGATATCTTGTAGAGGGAATCCCCAGCTTTAACAGTATAAGTAATCGGACCAGAGAGGGAGTTAAGGCGACTGTTGGATCTGGAACCATTGTTTCCTTTATTTATATTCGGATTTGCTCCCCGGCCTGGTATCTTGAGCTTCTGACCGGGGTAAATCAGACGTGAGCTTCGCAGTTTATTTAAGCGGACAATAGCTGAAACTGAGGTACGGTAGCGCCGGGCGATAGCTCCGAGTGTTTCACCCTTCTTTACGATATGCCAGCCATAAACCACATCTGGCGGAATCCAACTAGGTAATTCGTTCATGCAGGCGAGAAGTTTTTCGCCGTAACCGACGGGTACCCTTAGTTCATATTCATAATTTGGGGTTGAGTCATGCCGCAATTCAGGGTTTAATTGAACCAGGTCTTCAGTGTTGAGGTTCAGTTTACTGGCAATAACTGATAATTTAACAGGTTTGTTTATCTTGACTATTTCAAAATTAATAGCTGCTTCCGGTTCTGGCAAAGAGAAGCCGTATTTTTGAGGATTTTCTATAATCAGCAAGGTGGCAATGAATCTAGGCACATACCGTGCTGTTTCATAAGGTAGGTTAGTAAATAAATCCCAGAAATTATCCAGATAATCAATTTTCTGGGCTTTGATCACGTTCTGCACGCGGATTTCTCCACAGTTATATGCGGCAATGGCCGTGCTCCAGTCACCGAAGAAATCATGCAACTCAGTTAGATACTTGATAGCTGCTCTGGTTGATTTAACTGGGTCCATTCTTTCATCAATGTATTTGTCCCTTTTAAGACCATAACGATAACCAGTGGAGGCAATAAACTGCCATAAGCCGAGAGCTCTAGCCCTGGATAAGGCTCGAGATTTATAACCGCTTTCAATCAAGGGAAGCCAGGAAAGTTCTTCAGGCAGACCAACCCGGCGGAGCTCTTCCAGAATCATCGGACGGTAAAGCCCCGAGCGACGGTAGGCTTCTTCGAAAAACTTTCTTTCCACCGTCTGGAAAGATTTAATTTCAGCTTGTACCCAGCTATTTTCTACCAGAGGAATCGACTTGTGATTAGAACTTGGCGGGGGAAGCCGGAAAGCGTAAACCTGCTGAATTTTCTGGGCCAGCATTATCCTCAGGTCGTATTTTTCCTGATAGAGGGGGGAATCAACTGGAGCCTCTATTTTAAGCAAGGCTTCATATGCCTTATCCAGCAAATTTAGAGCTTCATCCATATTTCCTTTCTCTATAGCGGTTTGGGCCTCCTGATAAAGAGCATAAACTTCATCGGTTGAACTGTTGTTTTCCTGAAGGTCAAGCTCATTGGGTTTGATTTCAGTATCTTGATCAGACCAGGTGATTTTCTCCGCTGCCAAAGATTTTTCCTCGTTCTGTGTTTCTTGAGGCGCGGGTTCTTCCTTTTTGACAACCGTAGAAACGGCCGGAGAGGAAGCCATTGGCTTGAGGTTCTTTTTTGGAGCTGTACTACAGCTCGTAATTAAAAACATAAAAGCGATGACAGCTAAAAATAAACATGAGAAATATGACTTCTTTTGCATCTCGCACTCTCTTATCTTGAAATTTATAGCATCAAATTTCCTCCACATCAATCTGCTAAGTTTTTCTGCCTTTTAGAGGAGAACTTGTCCTGACCGCCGGCTTGGTTGCTGGTCAATGTTTCTGATGCCATTCCCAGGCAGTCCGAATGATGGTTTCCAGGTCTGAATATTTTCTTTCCCAGCCCAGCCAATCTTCGGCTAGGCGGCTTGAAGCCAGCAAGACCGGAACGTCACCAAGCCTTTTTGGGCCAAATTTTATGTTAACTTTCCGTCCGGTTATTTTTTCTGCTTCTTTGATGACTTCCAGCACCGAATAACCACGGCTGGAACCAAGATTAAGGACCTGGCTATCACTTCCCGCTAAAAGTCTTTCTAAAGCCAGTACATGAGCTCTGGCCAGGTCAGTCACATGGATATAATCTCTTATAGCCGTGCCATCAGGAGTGGGGAAGTCATGGCCGAAAACCTGGAAATCAGGGTTTTTGCCAAGCAGATGAAGAAGAATGTTTGGTATCAAATGGGTTTCAGGCGAATGAAGTTCTCCTAATTCTCCTTCTGGGTCAGCTCCGGCTGCGTTAAAATAACGCAGAGAAACATACCGCAAACCGTAAGCACGACTGTAATCGGCCAGAATTTTTTCGACCATAAATTTAGTCGTACCGTATGGGTTAACAGGATTAAGCGGATGGTTTTCTTCAATGGGAATTTTCTGCGGCGCTCCGTAGACAGCGGCGCTGGAGGAAAAAATAAATTGTTTTACCTGGTGGCGCAGCATGGTTTCCAGAAGGTTGAGACTGGTAAGCAGGTTATGAAGGTAATATTTCTGCGGGTCCTGGTAGGACTCGCCCACCTGAATCAGGGCTGCAAAATGAAGCACAGCGTCTATTTTGTGCTGCCGGAAGATGTCAGCTATTTGTTCCTTGTTTCTCAAGTCAGCCTGAATTACCTGGCCGCCACAAACCAGCTCCGGATGTCCTGAGCTGAAATTATCAACGATGACCACTTCATACCCGTGTTTCAGTAAATCTTTGACTGTGTGCGAGCCGATATAACCGGCTCCTCCTGTCACCAGTATTTTCATTTTTTCTTTTCCTCTATTAATTTTCTGGCTAATTTCAGTCCCTCAGCCCGGTTGTCAAATAAATTATCCAGTTGCCACTGGTAAAGCTTTTTCAAAATTTTTCCCATTTCTGGTCCGGGTTCTACCCCGAGTTTTATCAAATCACGTCCCATAATCAGGGGTTTGATAGTTTCCCGGTTAACTTTTAATTCTTCAAATTTTTTAAACAGCCAGAGTGCTTGACGGTCGAGACCAGTGGCCAATTTCTTTTTTCGGCCGGCCCGGTCAGCCGCATCCAGCAAAAGCAGAAGCTCAATCTCGCCTTTAACTCCGGCCGCCAGGCGGTTGAAGGCTTTTCTGGTCACTACTTTTCTGTTCTGCCAGATTTCAGAAGCCCGGTGATGGTGCCTGATAAGCAGCGGGACCATGACCCTTAAGTTGTAACCATTCCAGGAGAATATCTTCTGCCGGTTAAAGGCTTTTTTGGCCAGCTTCTCGCTGAGCAGGTCATGGCCGTTGTTGGTGATAACCAGTCTGTTTTTTTTGTATTCCCAGTTGGCGGTATTTGGTTTTCCCACATCGTGATAAAGGGCAGCCAGCAGCAGAGCCAGCTTTTTTGGTGGCTCCAGCCCCTGAATTTCAGCCAGGGCTTTAGCCTGGTCCACAGTCAGGATGGTGTGGGCCCAGACAGTATGATGTCCCTGTTCGTCCTTTTCGGGGTGAAAAATAGCATCCTGGATAGAAAGGCTACAGCGGTAAAGTTCAGGGAAAAGCTGCTTCAGCACGTTCAGCTTGAGCATTTCCTGCAGACCGCGGGAAGGACGTCTGGAAAGCAGCAGTATTTTGAAAAGTTCCTCATTAACTCGCTCTACGCTCAAACCTGTCAGGTCCACCTCCCGGGCGGCCAGGTAGATTTCCGTGTCAATAGTGAATTCTAAAACCGAGGCAAACCTGGCGGCTCTGATAACCCGCAGGGGGTCATCAGGGAAGGCCCGCGGGTTGGTCATACGGACGATTTTGTTTTTTATATCTTCGTATCCGGAAAATGGATCAATCAGGCTCCAGTCTGAAAGCCTTAGTGCCAGGCTGTTGCAGCGAAAATCCCGGCGCTCAAGGTCTTTCTCCAGGGGCAGGTAGGGGTCGGCCTGGATGATAAAATCTTTGTGGCCTCGCTGAGGAGAACCAGCCGGCTGGATAGGTTCATCACGGCGAGGTAAGGCTACATCATAGGTATGGCCGTCAACAGTAAATTTAATTACTCCGAAGCTTTTTCCAACTAGGTCCACTTTACCATGTTGCTTTAACTTCTCCACGATTTCTTCTAAGGGGTGTCCTTGGACCAGAATATCAACTTCTTCCGAAGGCAGACCACGCAACCGGTCCCTGACGAAACCGCCCACGGCGTAGACATCTGGTCCAAAAAGCCGGACAAAGAGTTTTCGGTGTTTAAAATCTGCCTCTAATTTTTTCATTAAAAGGTATTTTACTTATTTTTTTGGCTGTTTGAAGACCCGCAGCCCAACATATTCAAGCTCAGGAGCAGTGTAAGCTTCCTCGGCGCTGGCTCTCTGGATGGCAGAAAAGCCCTGGATTTGTCCCTGGCCCCGACTGTCTACTGTCCATTCAGCCACATTTCCGCCCAGTCCATAAATCAGGGCTTCTCCCGCCGGTGAAAAATAATCTACCGGTAGCAACAGTGCCGCTTTAGTTTTCAGTCTGGCTACGGCTTCCAGCAATAGGTGGTAATCATCATGATTTATCTTATACCCGGCCCAGTATTCAATGGTATTTTCTGGTCCTTTAGCCAGGCTCATAAGCTTTTTGGCTTCTTCAATGCTGGGCAAGCGGTAGTTCTCTCCTGTTAGCTGGCTCAACCAGCGCACGTACTTCTGGGCTTGTTCAAAGGAAATCCCGCTTACTGGATAATTTTCTGTGCCCGGGGTAAATTTATAGCCTGGGTCAAAAGCCTTCCATTGGGCCCTGGTCACCTCAAAACGACCGACTTCCAGCCCCTCCCAGGAGACAGTTTCGGGAATTAGCTTGTTTTTCACCAGCTTGCCATAACTGTTCCCTAAGCGAGCAAATCCCTGAGCTTTGATAGCCAGGTCTAACGGCGAACCTTCTTTAAGAGCTTCGTTGACTGGTTTAAAGGTACCGAAGAAATGTTTTTCAAACCAGGCCAGCTCCTCTTCTATTTTTCTTCTCTGATGGCTGAGTTTTCTGAGCCCATGCGGTTCACCAGGGAAAACGATAAAACGTACCGGAGCTTTTCCAATTTGCTGTAGTGCCCGGTAATGCTCCATCCCCTGACCGAAGGGAACGTTAGTATCCTCTGTGCCGTGGAAGATGATGGTAGGAACTTTCATGTCTTTAAAATGGAACAGAGGAGAAATCTGCAGGTAATAATCCGGCCTTTCCCACGGAGCACCGAGGAAATAATAATTATCAAAACTGACGCCAAAAGCGCAGGTGCCGTAGTCACTGAACCAGTCCACATCAGCTGCGCCCACGCCGGCAACTTTAAACTTATTGGTCCAGACTACAAGAGCGATGCTCAGGATGCCGCCGTTTGACCAGCCCATGGTCCCGAGCTGGTCGGGATTGACCAGGCCTTTGCTTACCAGGTAATCAATACCTTTAAGCATATCTTCTATGGGGTAGTCGTAATAGTGTCCCTTTATTGATTCAACGAATTTCTGACCGTAACCTATGGAACCGTGGTAGTTGGGCATCAGGACAAAACAGCCTTTCTGAGCTAGCAGGTGAGGATAATAAGCGTAAGAGGCTTCAAAAGAATCCATGTCAATCCCGGTCGGGCCGCCATGAATGTTAAGAAACAGCGGATATTTTTTCCCGGGCTCGTAATCCATGGGATAATAGAGGATACCTTCAATTTCTTCATCCAGTGCACCTTTCCATTTGATGACTTCAGTTCGGGCCATTTTTTTATTTTTTAGATGAGCGTTGAGTTCCAGGAGTTGCTTTTCGTTTACTATTTTCTGCTTCTCCAAGTCGGCCCAGAACCATTGTTCCGGTGTGGAGGCCGTGGAGTAGGAATAAATTATTTTCTGGCCTTTTTCCTGACCAATCAGGCTGAACAGATGGGGATAGTGTTGGCCTTCAAGTTCAGCAAAGTTAAAACCGTGGTCCTGGCGGAAATAGCGTCGCCATTTGGGAATGGCACCGTTAGCCAGAGAAGTTATAAAACCATCTTCTCGCACGAGAAAGCCTAGTCCCATCAGGCCCCAATCCCACTTAAGGTCAATTTCACGATACTGGCCGGTTTTTAGGTCATAATAATAAAGGAATTCTGCTCCCGCCGTTTCATTGACCGGGTCAGAAGTTCTGAGGACAGTAAAGTAGAACCCTTGGCTGTTTAAATCCCAGTAGATTCGAATGGGCTTAAAGAAGGGGTCTTTAAAGATTTCTTCACTGGAACGGTCGGCCAGACGGACCAGAAAAAATTTGGGTTTAACCTTCTTGTCGACCTCGTAGCTCAAGCTCGGGTTGTTTCTGGTGATAACCATCTTTTTATCTGGGGAGAGGTAAAAATTGGTAATCTGGTCTTTGTTTTCTGTCAAGCGGTGCCACTTTTTCTCCTTAAGACAATAAAGGAAAAGCCTCTGAGGAATCATATGTTCCTGGTCTTCGTAGACGATGGAATCATCTTTTCTTTCTTTATTTTTAATTTCCAGCCAGGTTCGCGGTTCGCGGGCCAGAACCAGGAAGCGCTCATCGTCTACCCATTCGTAGCTGATGACGCCAAATTCCAGGCTGGTGACTTTCCAGGGTTCTCCGCCCTTGAGGTCCAGAAGCCAGAGTTGAGGTCCGGTTTCTTCGGCTTTGTTGTCATCAGCGCCTACTTCTTTGCGGATGCTGAGAAAAGCGATTCTATTACCGGAAGGTGACCAGCGTGGCCGACTTTCCGATGATTTTCCTCGGGTAAGCTGCAAGGTTTCAGGTTTTTCTTTGAAGTAGGTCAGAAAGATATGGGATATCCGGCCATCTTTTTCCTTATCCGGTAAATTTCTAAGCCAGACCACTTTGGTGCCATCCGGGGAGATCTGAAAATCTTGAGCTCTTTCCTGGTTAATAATATCATCAATGGACCAGGGTAAGGGTGCCTGGTCTTTTTCCTGGCCGAAAAGCCTGTAGGCGAATATAGTAACCAGAACGAACAAGCCAATTATAAAGCAACTGACTTTAAACCTTGATTTTCTCATCTTTCCTCCAGCCTTTTAATTTTCTTTATTTTTATATTAATATTACGAATTAAGCTGGATATCCAGCTTTTTTTCTATTATCCTGTATAATTAATTTCTTGAAAATTTTGAATAAGGTCCAGGGAGAAAGGCTTGATGCATGAGAAGGTTGATAATAAAGTATTCAGGCTGCTGATGCCTGTTTTTCTTGTTTTGCTCCTGTGGGGGCAAACTGGTATTGCTGCCGGAAAAGAGCTGACAATAACTCTATTGGAGAGTAAAATCCAGGACCTTACAGCTGAGGGGCTGACTCTGTCTTTTCTGGTCAGGATAGAAAATAAATCAGAAACTCCCTACCTCATCTCTTCATATCAATACCGGGTTCTGGTAAATGAAAAAGAATATTTTACCCAGCTCATCGCTCTGGAAAACGAAAAACTGGAAATTAAACCGGGCGAACCTGTGCTGGTAAATTTTCCGGTCAGGTTAAGCTATCAGTACCTCAAGCCCTTTCTGACGGAAAACCAGAAACAGGCTAACTGCCAGGTCTCGGGACAAATGTATTTTGTCGGCGAGAAGAAAAAGGTAGAAAAAATTCCGTTTGTCTGGGAAATGTCTTTTCCAATTTTCAAGCTGCCTGGCCTGAAATTCTGGCCTCTCCAGGTAAAAGCCCTGACTCTGGGGGGAGCGGAGTTTGATTTTGTCTTTTCTATGGTTAATGATAATGCCTATGAAGTATTGGTTCAGGATGTTAACCTGGAATTAATTCTCGCTAATAAAACCATATTTAATGGTAAAATTGAGGGAGATAAGACCCTTGCGGCCGGACAGGAAAAGACTTTTAAGCTTTCACTTCTGCTCGATTTTTTTGAACAGGGGCGCGAGCTCAGGGATGAGTTGGAAAAGGAAAAGCCGGAATTTAAGCTGAAAGCTCTGGTCAGGGCCGATTCAGCCTGGGGTCCTTTTAGCTTTATGTTGGAAAAAACTGACAGAGTAGAAAAACAGCTAAATCGTTAACGAAGAAGCGATGGTATCAGCTATTATTGTCACTTATAATCGGGCTTCATTCCTGCCTGAAGCTGTAGAATCCGTCCTGGGGCAGACCTATTTTCAAAAGAACCCCCAGGATTGGGAATTGTTAATCGTAGACGATGGTTCAACAGATGAAACGCCAGCAATAATCCAGAAATACCTAGCCGACCCTAGAATCAGGTACCTCCGAACGGAAAATAAGGGGGTAAGTGCAGCCCGAAATCTGGGGCTGGCCAGGGCCAAAGGGAATTTCATCGGTTTTCTAGATTCAGATGACCTATGGCTTAAGGACAAAATTCAGGTACAGATGAGTTATTTGAGAGCCTTCCCTGAAGCCATGTTCTGTCTTACCGAAGAAATCTGGATCAGACACGGTCGGAGAGTAAACCAGGCCAAAAAACATAAGAAGTATTCAGGCTGGGTACTGGATAAAGTTTTACCTCTCTGTCTACTCAGCCTTTCTTCCACCCTTTTTCGAAGGCAGCTTTTTGCCGAAATTGGTGTTTTTGATGAAGGCCTTCCTGTTTGTGAAGATTATGATTTGGGCTTGAGAATAGCTTTACGCTATCCCTATCATTTTATCTCCAAGCCCTTAATCATAAAAAGGGGAGGCCATAACGACCAGCTTTCGCGTAAATACTGGGGCATGGACAGATGGAGAATCGTGGCCCTGGAAAAGGCACTCAAGAATGAACTGACAGAAGAACAATCTCGGCTGATCAAAGCTGAAATTCAGAGAAAATGCGAGATCTTAATCAGTGGGTTTGAAAAAAGAGGAAAAATTGCTGAGGCTGAACATTACCGGCAGATTAAAGAAAAAAACCAGTTTTGAGAAATAAAAGGCCAGGTTCTTATGTCGAACCCGGCCTTC
>JACIYK010000061.1 GCA_014359965.1 Candidatus Aminicenantota bacterium | reverse complement strand
CCTCTGGTTTAACTCTGCCACAATTTCTTCGAAGGGAGTGGTCCCCGTTCTTCTCTGACCGAGAACAGCGATGGCTTCTTTCAGCGTCTGAGGTTGAATTTCTGGAGAGATGCTTAAATGGCCGATTTCTTTCTTCCTGAATTCTTCTAAGAGTGCTTTGAAGATTGGGTAATTTGCCAGGGAAAATTTTAACCTGGTCTGGTTGAAGAAGATGGATTCCTGTCTGATACGAAAAGTAATTTCCTCGGTCAATTCCTTAAGTTTCTGGAATTCTTCAAAAAGAAGTCTGGTCTGTTCTTCAATCAATTCGTTGTTCTCAGCGTACAGCTTGAGTATTTTAAGGAGTATGTAAAACCGGACGAGGAAATTAATAGCCTGTTTATGAATTAAAGGACTGGTTTCTTTTTGTTCTTTTTTCATCAGTTTATCGTTCATTTACCGTTCCTGCGGGTTTTGGCTGCCCAGGGCCGCCAGAGCTTCTACTGCTGCCTGGCGCACCTTGCGGTTGAAAAAATTTTCTCCCCGGCGCAGCAGGTTAATAGCTTCTTTAGTATGCATAGCGGCTAAACCGGCAGCTGCACATATTCTGAGCTCAGTCACGTGCGGCCAGGGCGATTTTTTCAAGAAAATTTTTTTCAAAAAGGCAAATGCCTCAGGTTGCCTAGTGCGGCCGAGAAATTCAAAAAGTGCCTTTTTTTCTTCCAGGCTTTTTTTTCTGAATTTACCGGTAAAAACTTCTTTCATTAACTGGTTCAGCCTGGTAGTATCGCTAAGAAATTTTATGGAACTGGTGGCTTTAATCCTCACTTCCGGGTCAGAATCATTGAGAAAACCAAAGAGCAGTCGGCTGGCCAGTTCATCGTTAAAAGACGCCAGCGCCTCCACGGCTTTTAGTTTTAAATCCCGGTTGGAAAAAGTCAAAAAATGGCTGAAAGAAGGTATGATTTTCTGGGCTGGTTGCTGTCGCATGAGTTCAATGATTAATTCAGTTAGTTTTGGCCTTTGGTCATCAGCCAACTGAACTATCATCTGGGGAGAAAGTTTTATCTTTTCTGCCAAAAATTCCTTCAGCCGGCCCCGGAATTCTTCGTCCTCGATTTTTTCATAAAGGTCAGCCATAAAGGTTATTGCTTTATCACCGAACTGAACCAGATAGTTAAACAGAGCTTCCAGGTTGAGCTCGGCTCTGGTTTCCACCAAGTGAGCAATTTCATCCAGAATTTTCAGGTCAGTGGTTTTCTCCAGAAATTCATCTATCAACTGCTTCTTGTCCTGGCGGCCAGAAGTTATCAATTCTTTAAACTTTTTCAACTTGTCACTGATCAGAACCGGCACCACAAAATGACCATTTTTAATATTTTCCACGTAAAAATCATGCAGGGTTTCGAGATTGAGCCGGAATTGCTGTAGGTCCTCCTTCAGGGCCAGAATTTCTACCATCAGGTTGATAAATTCTTCCTCCGGTGAAAGCTGTCTATTTTTTTCAATCAATTGATTGAGTTGCTCGAGGTCTTTTTGGTCGAGTTTTACTTCTAGGAAAAGAGAGGAAGCCTCAACGGCTGGCAGGGTTCCTTTTTCTTCAGGCGAGGCGGCCTGCATTGCTTCCTTCAGCACTTCTCCGCCAGAGAACTCAAAGGGCTGCTGCCAGTTTTCGGGAATTTGAAACTGATCTTCAGGTTGAAAAGAGGATAAAGCTTCACGGTCTTCCGGTTGCAGTTCTACTTGGCCGTTAAAAAGCTGCTTTCGGTCTACCTGAATGTTTATTACCCGATTGCTTAATTCTTGAGGAATTATTTTCAGTCCTTTACGGGCAAGAGTTTCAGACCTTTCTTCCAGTATCCTGTTTTCCAGGAATTCTTCAGGTGCGTAATACTGAATATTGGGCAGGTCTTTGAGCCACAAGGCATTGACTATGTCAGATTCTTCTGCCGGCTTGGCTGACTCGGTTCTAACCAGCTCCAGAAAGTCCTGGATTTCCTCTTCGCTCATTCCCTGGTAAAAGGCCAGTATTCTCAAGCCATCTTTGTAGAAAAAAAAGGGAAGGCTTTTACTGGAGATTTCGTCCTGGTAGACTTGTTTTCCTTTATAGAAAAAGGCAAACTCGCTAATTTCCAGCTCTAGTTGCTGGTACTCGTCAAGGAAGCTTTTTAGCTTGTTGATAAATTCTTTTCTGAAGTGAACGGCTGAAGCATGGTGTTTGGGAAATATTTTCAGGGCCGAGATGGTATTGGCTAGGGTGAGGATTAGGTCTTTTACTTTTAAAAAAGCCTGGTTATCAATTTTTTCTTCCGCGGCCGTCAGTTCGTTTACCAGGTCTTTGTTCATGACAGCAGATGCTGAACATAGTTTACTTATAAAAAGAGGCTCAAGTCAAATGTAGTTAAGTCAAACTGTCAATCCCGGTTTCTAAGAACCGAGGCTTCGTAGGCTTTTATTTCTTGAGGCCAAGATTTTTCATCCGGAACATTATTTTTCAGACAGTAATAATCCCAGATGGCGCCTACGGGCATATCTTTAACGATTTGTCTCCAGGCCAGTTTGGCCAGGTTGTCTCCCTGAAGCTCAGCTTCTTTAATCCTGGCCCAGGGTAGAAGTAGCGCCCGCAGCAAACCGCGCAGCACGGCTCTAGCTCCCAGCACCCAGGCTCCTACCCGGTTGAGGGAGGCATCGAAGTAATCAAGGGCCAGATGAACTTTTTCTGGATTGGGCAGGTTAACGATTTCTTCAGCCAGGGTCTCAATTTCTTCATTCAAGATGACCACGTGATCGCTATCCCAGCGTATACCACGACTTAAGTGTAAGAGAATTTCATTTGAGACCTGAAGGATGGCTGAAAGTTTATCAGCCACTAGCTCAGTAGGGTGGAAATGGCCGAGATCCAGGCAGACCATTTTGCCTTTTTTTATAGCATAGCTGAGGTAGAACTCATGAGAGCCAACCACAAAAGCTTCGCTGCCAATACCAAAGAGCTTGCTTTCCAGAGAATCTTTCAGCTGAGTCTGGCTAAAATCCAGCTCAAAAATTTCTTCCAGCGATTGGTAAAGAAGATGACGATACAACCAGCGGTCAGAAGGCAGGTCCTTTAATCCATCAGGAATCCAGAGGTTATGAATGGAGAAGGCTTTCAGTTCTCGGCCAAAATAGGCGGCGATTTTTCTGCAGCACTTGACGTGTTCAATCCAGAACTTCCGGATTTCTTTTTTCGGGTGACTGAGGGTCAAACCATCGCTGGCTTTAGGATGGGCAAAACAAGTAGCGTTAAAGTCAAGTTTAAGCTCGTGGGCCTTGGCCCATTCCAGCCAGCCGCGAAAATGGTCAGGTTCATATTCGTTTCTTTCTACCGGACCATTAAATTCGCCGTAAATGGCGTGCAGGTTTAAACGGTGGCGGCCAGGGATCAGAGAAAAAGCTTTTTCCAGGTCCTGTCTTAATTCCTGAACGTTCCGCGCCCGACCTGGGTATCTTCCTGTAACCTGGAGACCTGAATCAGATAAGGAAGATGCATTCCTCTCGAACCCTTGCACATCATCGCCCTGCCAGCAGTGCAGGGAAAGAGAAAAACTGGTTAATTTGTTCAGCGCTTCGTCTACGTTGACGCCAATCTCCTTATACTTTTCTCTTGCTTCCAGATATCTTTTTTCTACTATAGCCTGCTCCATCTTCAACCCTCCTTAATAATAAACTTTTTATAACTTGCCCGTTTTTTTGTCAAGTAAAAAACTTTTTTATAAGTGGCCTTCTTTGTTCCCATTCTTTTTTTAGTTAAACAGTCCACTTTGGTGTTCGGAAAAATAGTTGTGCTTCGACTCCTGACTAAGCCCGAACTTAATTTCTCCTTGTCCAGTTTGCTATTAAATTTTTTATGCGAAATATTTTTTGACGCCAAAAGAAATTTATGTCAGACAAAAAGACATAAACATCATTATTTAATTAAATTATCCTGGCTGTCCTGGAAAGAATTTCCTGAAACCTGGAGTAAGCTTTATCCCATGCAGCCGTGTCTTCTGGTTTGAATTCTTTTATTTCAAATGATTTTCTTATGGTGCTTCTGATATCACTTTGGTTTTTCAAAAGACCGGCAGCCAGAGCCTGAACCAGGATATTGCCCACGGAAGTGGCTTCTTCCGGTCCAGCGAAGACTGTCTTGCCGGTGGCGCTGGCCGTAAACTGGTTGAGCAGTTTGTTTTTAGCCCCTCCGCCGATAATGTGAATCCTCTGATACTTCCAGCCAGTTATTTTTTCTAAGTCTTCTAAAACCAGGCGGTATTTCAGGGCCAAGCTCTCCAGCACACTTCTGGCCACTGAGCCAAGGTCTTCAGGCATCTTTTGCCCGGTTTTCTCGGCATAATCACTCATAGCCAGCAGCATGTTCTCAGGATTAAGAAAATCAGGAGCATCTGGGTCCAGCAAGAACTGGAAGGGAGCCGCCCGGGAGGCCCTTTCCACAATGTTTTCGTAAGTAACATCTTGTTTTTTACACCAGATTTTCCGGCACTGCTGGAGAATCCACAACCCGCTTACGTTTTTCAGGAAACGAATTGTTCGGGCCAGGCCGCTTTCATTGGTGAAATTAGCCATAAAAGATTCCCGGTTAACGACTGGTTCTTTAAGTTCCACACCTACCAGAGACCAGGTCCCGGAACTGATATAAACCCAGTCCTGACCCTCCCCGGGTGCGGCCGCTACTGCTGAGGCTGTATCATGGCTGGCTACCTGAATAACCGGAACCGCTGGCAGGCCGTCTTCTACTAGCCAGTCAGCGACCTGTCCCAGTACAGAACCGGTCGGTCTTAAGGGAGGCAAAATATCCGGCACCAGTCCGATTTCTTCCAGGAGCTCAGGCAACCAATTTCTCTGAAAAGGAGAAAGCATCTGGGAGGTCGAAGCGATGGTTATTTCTGAAGCTATTTCTCCGGTAAGTAGGTAATTCAGGAGATCAGGCATAAAAAGAAGTTTATGGGCAGTTTTGATTATCTCGGGGCTGTTTTCCAAGTAAGCATACAGCTGGAACAGAGAATTAAAAGGCATAAACTGAATTCCTGTTTTCTGGTACAGGTTTTCTGCCGAATAGTTTTCAAAATATTTTTTCATAGCCGGGGGGAAGGAGCGGTCACGGTAAGAGTAGGGCAGGGTTAGGATATGTCCTCTGCGGTCGAGGAGGCCAAAATCAACCCCCCAGGTATCAAGGCCTAGACCGGAAAGGTTTATTCCTTCTTGGCGGATTTTTTTCAGTGCCTGGCAGATTTCTTCAAAAAGGTAATAAAGGTTCCAGTGCTGCCGGCCGTTGATCTGAACCTGACGATTAGGAAACCGGTGACGTTCAGAAATTTTAAGACGTCCCGCTTCGTCAATCTGACCGAGCATGGCCCGGCCGCTTTCTGCTCCCAGGTCAAATGCCAGAAAATATTTTGTTTCCATTGTACCTTCTTGTTTTAGCTTTTTTTTAAAAGTATATTTAGCAGACGAATAATTTCAAGCTTACTTTTGAAACTACGGCGGGTCTGAGCTATATTTAAAAAGATGTTAATGATTTGCTTAAGGTGAAAAAATGAAAATTATAAATGACTCTATAACTATTTCCACCCGTGGTTTTAACGACCTGAAAGATTTGACTGAAATTTTGCATGAAAAACTAAAAAATTCCGGTCTCCGACAGGGGGTGTTAACGGTTTTTGTCCAGGGTTCAACTGCTGGGGTCACAACTATTGAGTACGAACCAGGTCTGGTAAAGGACCTGGCGGAGTTGATGGAAAAACTAATTCCCTCTAGCCGCAGCTATCACCATGATGAGCGCTGGGGAGATGCTAACGGCTTTTCTCATCTCCGGGCCAGTCTCCTGGGTCCTTCCTTAGTTATTCCTTTTTCGGATAGTAAACTTCGTCTGGGGATCTGGCAGCAGGTGGTGCTGGTTGATTTTGACAACCGGCCGCGTCAGAGGCAGGTTTTTCTACAATTCCTGGGTGAATAAAAAAACTGTAATCAAGACCGCAGCGCTTGAAGTTGTTAGGCCAGTGGTGTAATCTGAAAATGAGAAAAAGGGAAAAAATTAAAGACTAACCGGAGTCAGTTATGGATATAGATGATATTAGAGAGGCCATCCGCAAAAAAAACCGCCATCAATCGACTGACCAGATTAAAGAAATCTGGAAGAATATTGAAAATCAGAAAAACTTGACCACCAGAGAAAAGCTGGAAAAATTGCTGGAAATTTCCCGGCAGAAAAAAGAAGAAAAAAAGCCAGAGCCCAGAGTACCGGTAGAAGAATTGAGAAGCCGGCAGCCGCGCAGTCCATACCTGGTTGTGGAAAATAATTATCATCTCGGAGACAGCTACGGTCAGATTCCCATTTCTCTTGGTTTAAACATACCGGGGAGAATTCTTTCCGTTCTTAGCCGCGACCCGGCTTTTGAAAACCTTTCCTTGCAGGGAGCTCTTCTCCTGGACTTGGAAACTACCGGATTGGCTGGTGGAGCTGGTACTGTGCCATTTTTAATAGGGGTAGGATATCTAGCTGAAGACAGTTTTAAGGTTCAGCAGTTTTTTTTACAGGACCTGGCAGATGAAGGCAGGATGCTGGAAGAATTCCAGGCTCTCTGTGCGGAGAAAAAATTTCATTCAGTTATTTCTTACAACGGAAAAGGATATGATGTACCTCTTCTGGAAACCAGGTTTGTCCTCAACCGGTTGAGATTTCCTCTGGCGGGGTTGCCGCACCTTGATTTTCTTTTCTCCGCTCGCCATCTTTGGAAACATAAATATGAAAGCTGCCGCCTTTACCATCTGGCTCTAGAACATCTGGGAGCCAGCCGCTCGGAAGATATTCCTTCTGAAGAAATTCCGTGGCGGTATTTCCAGTTCCTACGCACGGGAGATTTATCCCTGGTAGAACCTATCATCTACCACAACCAGGAAGATATTCTCTCTCTTTACGGGGTGGTGGTAGCTGGTGCGGTGATGGTTTCTCAGGCCATGGAAAATCTCGGACAGGAAGCGGACGGACTTGACCTTTTAGGGGTAGGTAAAATCTTGGAAAAAGCCGGGGAGCTGGAAAAATCGGTTACTTTTTATGAAAAGGCGTTGAACAGCCATTTGCCCTCCGAGCTTTCGGTTAAACTGAAGAAAAATTTAGCCAGCCATTTTAAAAGGTGCGGTGATTTCAGCCGGGCAGTAGAGCTCTGGCTTGATCTGGTGGAGCACAGCGAAGACCTGGAATGCTTCCGTGAGCTGGCTGTTTATTATGAGCATCAGGCTAAGAATCCGGAAGAAGCGCTGAAATATGCTCTGGATGGATTAGCTCTGGCCCGGGGCTATCATCGTGCTTATGAGCAGGACTTTCAGAGAAGAGTGGAAAGGTTAAGCCGTAAGCTGGAGATTTTAAAATCCAGCCAGAAATGAATGGGAGGGGAAAATGAAAGCCATGGTCTTAAAGGAGTTCAAATTGGTGGAGGAGAGACCTCTTAAGCTGGAGGAAGTAGAACTTCCTATTCCAGGACCGCGAGAGATACTGGTGAAAGTTGAGTACTGCGGCGTTTGCCATACTGACCTGCATACCGTGGAAGGAGAGCTTCCCCGGGTTCATTTGCCGAGAATTCCCGGCCATCAGGTAGTGGGGACGGTAGAACAGCTGGGAGAAGAAGTTTCTTTTTTCCGCCGAGGTGATAGAGTGGGTGTGGCCTGGCTTTATTCATCTTGCGGTCGGTGTCATTATTGTCGCGGCGGCCGGGAAAACCTCTGTCAGGAAGCCCAGTTTACCGGTTATCATGTGGACGGAGGGTATGCTGAGTACCTTAAAGTGCCGGAAGAATATGCTTATGAATTACCTGAAGAATTTCCGCCGGAACAAGCTGCTCCTCTGCTTTGTGCTGGCATAATCGGTTACAGAGCTCTGAGGCTGAGCCGGATTAAACCAGGTGAAAAGC
Source organism: Candidatus Aminicenantota bacterium (assembly GCA_014359965.1). Classification (GTDB taxonomy): domain Bacteria; phylum Acidobacteriota; class Aminicenantia; order Aminicenantales; family Saccharicenantaceae; genus Saccharicenans. The sequence goes on along the minus strand of JACIYK010000061.1, from coordinate 4,202 downwards.
TTGGGCTTTTCGGTTTTGGCGCTTCTGCTCATGTGACCATTCAGGTTGCCCGTCACTGGAATTGTGAAGTATATGTTTTTTCCAGGTCCAGAGAACATCGTCAGCATGCCTTAGACCTTGGTGCTCGCTGGGTGGGCCGGCCGGAGGAAGTGCCACCAGAAAAGCTCCATAGTGCCATAGTTTTTGCTCCAGCTGGTGAAGTAGCCAGACAGGCTTTACGAGTTGTTGACCGGGGAGGGACGGTTGCTCTGGCTGGAATTTATATGACGCCGATTCCTGAACTTGATTATGCAAATGAACTGTATTATGAAAAATGCCTGAAGAGCGTGGCCAACGCTACCAGGCAGGATGGAGTAGAGTTTATCAAAATTGCCTCAGAAATCCCGGTCAGAACAGATGTTCAGGTTTATCCCCTGGAAAAAGCCAACGAAGCCCTGCTTGATATTAAGCACAGCCGCATCAACGGTTCTGCTGTTTTAAAAATCCAATAAGAAAAACCAAAAATTCTAAATTCCTGTCCTTAGGCAGGTTGAAAAAATCTTTCTTCTAAGTTAATATTTAGAAAGCTTTTTGAGTGCGCCCGTAGCTCAGTTGGATAGAGCGACTGACTACGAATCAGTAGGCCGCAGGTTCGAGCCCTGCCGGGCGCATTCTTTAATTTCATTTCCCGGCCTGAGCTCCACACAAAATGGCGAAGATGAGCGGAATTAAAGCTATCCTTCTGCTTGGTCCGCCTGGTTCTGGTAAAACCCCACTGGGAGAATACCTGTCCGCTCAAAGATTTGCCAGCCGTTCTGCTTTTCATTTTGATTTCGGCCAGCAGTTAAGAGACCTGGTTAATACTGGGGCTCAAGGTGTTTTTACGCCCAGGGAAATCTGCCGGGTGAAAGAGGCTATAAAGCAGGCCGCGCTTTTTGAAAAAGAAGACAGAGAACTAGTTAGGAAAATTCTGGCTGATTTTGTTAAAAGGCATGACCTCCAGCCAGGGGACTGGTTAATCCTCAACGGTCTACCAAGGCACCCGGAACAGGTGGATTGGGTTTCTGAACTAGTAGAAATAAAGCTGGTGGTCCATCTTCTCTGTCCGTTAGAAATTTCTCAAAAACGAATTACCACAGGCTTTCTGGAAGACCGCTCAGAAAGAAGCGACGATTCTCCTGAGAAATTAACGGCTCGCTACCAGACCTACCTGGAAAGAACTCTGCCAATGGTAAATTTTTTCCGAGAGAAGAAAATTCCCGTGGTTGAACTTGCTGTTTTAGAAAACACCACACCCCCTGTTCTCTGGCAGGAGCTTCAATCTCATGAAGCTTTTAAAAGCGTTATTTCTTCTTAACGAACGAGCTTCCGTCCTTCCAGGTAGAAGCGCTTTTCCCAGGCTTCACCCATGGAAAAAGTTTTACGCGGCAGGGCTCCATCCAGAATCACTGTGGGAAAAAGCTCGTTTTTGTCCATGGCCGGAAGGTAAATACCTAGGTTGTCTTCTTTTTTTCTGGTTAGGTTAAGCACTGCCTCGTCACCGTGCACGTAGTCAATCCCATCAGCACCCTTTTCTTTAAGAAAATCATCAAGGAATTTCTGAACGGTGCCAACGGTCAGGTTTGAAACTGGACGCAGAAAATGGAGAGTGAGAAAAGAACGCTGGGTTACCAGACCGGCTACCTGCTCATCACCGCGATGTCTGTTAACTTCATCTTTTAATTCTTGATAAGTGGCCCGCGGTTTAATTTCTACCTGGCCAGCGAAATAATCTTTTAAAGCGGAAGTAAATTCATCAACCTTTTTCACGCCAAATAGTACCCGGTGAATGGGTTCAAAAAACAGAGATTCATCGTGGAGGTTGACTATTTCTACCAGGGCATACCTCAAAGGAGATTCTTTAAGTTCGTCTGGGTTTTTGGCCTGAGATTTTGCCTTTTCCCAGATGGCTTTGGCCGTGGCCAGGGAATGGTTGCCATCTCCCATGGCAAAAAGTAAAAGGGGAGTGCCTTCTGGTAAATGATATTTTTCCCAGAAGTTAGCCGGCTCAGCCAGTCTTTCCAGCCCCTGAATAATCATCCTTTCTACCTCTGATTTTTGCACCAGGTACCCCTTCAGACGGCCTGAATTGAACATGAGTTCAAAGTCGTAGATAAGGGGCAGTTCATTTTTATGGTCAGTAACTGGGCCGATAACCTGGTTTTCCGGGTCATCTATTAGAATCATAATGTGGGGAAATTCTAGACTGGCTCCTTCCCGAATTTTTACCCGCGGCGGAATTCTTTCCAGGATGGTTCCCTCGGTGGCCCGGATGAGACTCGTGGACTTTGGGTTGTAATCGTATTTTTCCAAGTCTACGGCCGCCAGCAGGCCTTTTCTCCAGCCATGGGCAGTTTCTCTTTCCACGTAAATAAAGCCAGAAAAGGGACGGAAAATTCCCTTGGCCAGGTATTCTTTCATAGTAGCTTGAATGCGGGCAATGCGTTCTTCTTTGTCAGGCGCATTCAGGTAAACTTCAGGATAAATCAGCCGCAGGGTAGAAGGTGCCTGGCCGACAAATTCTTCTACTCTCTCCCAGTATTCCGGTTCTGAAGTGTACTGGTCACAGGCAATGACTGCCCATCTGGTCAAATCCACTTCTTCTTTGGGCAGTAAAATTTCTGGAAGACAAAGGGCGATTGATTCATAAATTCGCATGGTATAAATCCTTTCCGTTAATAATGATGAAGATATTTTTATATACCAAGGCGGTCCGCTTTTCAATCCTTTTCTGAATGATTAGTTTGGGTAATGAAGGCTCAACATGGAAGCAGGGAGAACCTAAGTAATTTTTCTATTTCGGTCTAAATTGACAATTAAAAGCAAATTCATTATAAATGCTTCAATATTCTCGAAAGGTTTTATAAATTTTAATTGAGAGGTGCGTCGTGATTGATTTTGAACTGACCGAAGAATTAAAAGCCCTTCAGGACATGGCCCATTCTTTTGCTGAGAAAGAAATGAGGCCAAAAGCAGCTTATTATGACCGGGAGGAAAAGTTCCCGGAAGATGTCATGCAAAAAGCCTTTGAAGCCGGGTTTCTTACCTGCAACGTGCCAGTGGAATACGGGGGCGGGGGATTAAGCGACCTAGAGATGGCCATTATCTCCGAAGAACTGGCCTGGGGTTGTGCCGGCATGTACACCACGATGATGGCCAATTCCCTGGCTTTTACGCCCATCATTCTTTTTGGAAATGACGAGCAGAAGAAGAGATTTCTGACACCCTTCACTCAGAAAATGGGGTTTGCTTCTTATTGTTTGACGGAAAGGGAAGCCGGCTCAGATACCTCAGCCATTAAAACCATCGCCAGAAAGGACGGCTCGGAGTACGTCATCAACGGTTCCAAATGTTTTATCACCAACGGCGGGGTGGCCAGCCTCTACGTAGTTTTCGCTAACGCTGCTCCTGAGAAAGGAGCCAGAGGACTGACGGCCTTTGTCGTTCCCAGGGAAACACCGGGCATAACTATCGGCAAAATAGAAGACAAGATGGGGCACCGGGCTTCCAACACGGCCGAAATATTCTTTGAAGATGTTCGGGTACCCGAAGAAAACATCCTTGGTCGGGTAGGTTATGGTTTCTTGATCGCCATGAGAACTTTTGACCGGACCAGAGCCGCAGTAGGTGCAGCGGGTGTGGGTGTAGCCAGAGCTGCTCTCGAATATGCCATTGATTATGCCAAAACCAGGATACAATTCGGTAAGCCAATTGCCACTTTTCAGGCTATTGCCTTTAAAATTGCTCAGATGGCAATGGAAATTGAAGCCGCCCGATTGCTGGTGTGGAAGGCGGCCTGGTTAGTAGACCAGGGTAAGCCCTGCGGACTTAACTCAGCCATGGCCAAGTGTTTTGGCTCGGACATTGCCATGAAAACTACTCTTGAAGCCCTGCAAATTTTTGGTGGTTACGGCTACATGAAGGACTATCCGATTGAAAAGCTAGTCCGCGACGCCAAACTTCTACAGATTTATGAAGGCACTAACGAAATTCAGAGGCTGGTTATTTCTAGAGAGGTTATCGGACCGATTATCCAGAAATAGGTTCTGGGCGAAATTATCTATTGGATTTTTAGGGGAAAAAATAGAAGGAAGAATCCTCACATTAACATGAGGGCATAAAAAAAAAAGGGACTATCTTTTAGTCCCTTTTTTTAATTTCAGGGTATCAAAAATAGAGGCTTT
>JACIYK010000060.1 GCA_014359965.1 Candidatus Aminicenantota bacterium | reverse complement strand
ATTGAAAGATTTTTCAAGTTTTTCCAGGAAACGGCTCCGGCTGAAAAAGGTTTATGAGATTTCCGGACCTTTAAAATTGTGATGAGGAAAGTTTTTGATTTAAAGCTCTGGGGTTCTTTGCCGTAGTTTTACTGAGTTTATGTGTGCCTTTTTGGTGCCCTGAATTTTAATTCAGGTATCAATAAATGACTTCCCGAGCTTATCAGGAGGCAAAGCATGAAATTTAGCGATGTGTTCCGTAACTTCAAAAAAAATATTTTTCGGGGGATTCTGGCCCTTATACCTCTTTATCTGAGCTATCTGGTTATAAGATTTATTTATGTTTATATAGACCTTAAATTAGCTACCCCGATTGAAGCTTATATTGGCTACCGGATTCCTGGACTGGGAATTCTGATCTTGCTGGTATTACTTTATTTTCTAGGTTTTCTGGCATCTCACTGGACGGGCAGGCGGATGTTGTGGTTGCTGGAAAAGGTGATGGAAAAAATTCCTCTGATAAAAACAGTCTACAGCCTTGGTAAGCAACTGGCAGTGGCTCTAGCTTTACCGGGAAAGCAAGTTTTTAAGCAGGTTGTTCTGGTAGAACAATTTCGGCCGGGTATCTGGTCCATAGGCTTTGTTACCGGCCGCATAAAAGATGCTAAAACGGGTGAAAACCTGGTGAAGTTGTTCATACCAACTGCTCCCAATGTTACAACAGGTTTTACGGTGATGGCGAAAGAATCGGACCTAAGGCAGGTTAGTTGGTCAGTTGAGGAAGCCATGACCATGGTCATTTCAGGCGGGATAGTTGGTGCCAAAGAATTTGACTGGCAGCTTCCTGCGGGTGAAACGTTTGATTAGCTGGTTTCAATAAAAAACTTTTCTTTGTATAATTCGTATAAATAAAAAAACTTTAGGAGGAGTAGATGGGTGTAGTGCTGGAAGTCCAAGAGCTAAAGAAAAAATACGGTAGCCTTGAAGCCCTCAGGGGAGTCAGTTTCAAAGTAGAAGAGGGCGAAATTTTTGGTCTGATCGGCCCGAACGGAGCCGGGAAGACCACCACTCTGAGAATAATCGCCACTTTGCTGACTCCTACTGATGGACGGGTAACCTTCATGGGCTACGACCTGAAGAAAAACCCGGAGAAATTCCGTGAGCACATCAGCTACCTGCCTGAGGAAGCCGGGGCTTACCGCAACATGAAGGGAATTGACTACCTGAATTTCATGGCCAGGTTTTATGCCAGAGATGAAGCTCAGGTTAAAGAATATGTTGAGCGGGCAGAACGGATTTGTGGACTGGGCGAAAGGCTCAAAGATAAAGTTGGCACCTACAGTAAAGGTATGACGAGAAAATTACTTTTAGCCCGGGCCCTGATGACTAAGCCCGCTCTGGCTATACTGGATGAGCCAACTTCCGGGCTGGATGTCATCAACTCACTGGAAGTTCGGGAAATGATTAAGGGCTTTACCAAAGAAGGGGTGTCCGTGCTTCTTTCCTCTCATAACATGCTTGAGGTGGAATTTCTCTCGGACAGGGTAGCGCTCATAGACCGTGGACAGATTCTTGATAGCGAAACCCCTCAAGGCCTGAAGGACAAGTATCAGGCATCTAACTTAGAAATCGTTTTCAGGAGTGCTGTGCGATGAAAAACTTCACCCATCTTCTGCTAAAAGAAATTAAAGAGCTTTTGAATAAACAGCTGATATTTTCTCTGCTTTTTATCCTGATTATTTTTAACTTTATTTTTAACTTCATCGGCAATGTGACCAAGTCCGAGATAAAAAAAGCCATGTCCAAACAGAAAGTAGCTGTTCTTGACCTTGACCATTCGCCTGTTTCACGAAACCTCATCGGAGCTCTTAATGCTGCTAATTTCATCATAGAAGAAAAATCGGGCGACAAGAGTAAAGTAGTGGATGAAATCCGCCACAGCTCTCTTGACCTGCTGGTCGTCATACCAGAGGGATTTGGAGAAAAAGCCACCCGCTTTCAGCCGGTTGAAGTGGAAACTTATTCTTTTCTTCGTGGAGTATCTCTGGCCGGGCGTAGCAAAAGCGAAGTGGTCAAGATGCTCTTAAACTCCACCAACGAATACTTGTCTAATCAATTTCTGAAAAGCAAAATCCCTGATCTGGACCCCAAACTTTTAAAGGCCCCGATCAAAAATAAAGAATATGTGGTGGTCAAGGACAAACAGGCTGAAGGCTCTTCGGCTGCGGTAATCGGGGCTATGACTGCCCAGAACTTTATTCTGCCGGTGATTTTGATGATGATCATCATGTATTCGGCACAGATGGTCATTACTGCCATTGCCATGGAAAAACAGAACAAAACCCTGGAAACATTGTTGACCGTGCCGATTTCCCGGACTTCTATCGTCATGGCCAAGATGCTGGCTGCTGCCCTGGTGGGTTTAATCTCTGCGGTCATTTACATTCTTGGCTTCCGTAAAGCTTTTATTTTTTCTGAAGCTGACATCGGCCAAGCGCTGAGCGGCCTGGCCCCAATCATGAAGCAGCTTGGCCTGACTATAAACACTCAGGGCTACATTCTCTTCGGGATTTCTCTTTTTCTGACTATTCTCTGTGCCCTGGCGCTGGCTACTATTCTGGGGGTGTTGGCTGAAGATTACCGGACAGCCCAAAGCCTTTCTTTCCCCTTGATTTTTCTGGTCATGATTCCCTACTTCATCAGTCTGTTTGCTGACATTAACTCTATGTCTCTTCCGGCAAAATTACTGGTCTTAGCCATTCCTTTCTCGCATCCATTCTTTGCTATGACCAACATCATGTTCGGTGATTTGAACATGGTTTATGTGGGAATTGTCTACAATTTCCTTTTTGTGGTGGTGCTCCTTTCCTGGACGACCAGAATATTCTCCACGGACCGCGTGCTAACAATGAAGCTCAAATGGGGCAAGAAAAAAATGGTGCTGTAAGATAGGGAGTTATCTGTCTGGACCGGCCATCAGATTAACGGGTACTCAGCTTAGGAGTCAGGCAGGAAAGCCAAAGGCCATAAGGTAAAGAATTCCTTCCCGAGCAGGGTTTAAATCCAGGATAGAATTTATTTCATCGTCAAAAAACGCTGCTACGGGGCAGCAAATAAGACCGCAGGAAACAGCGGCCAGAGCTGCGTTCTGGGCAGCATGACCGGCATCTAAGTAGATATAACGAAAAGCACGGTCTCCATATTTCCAGCATCCTTTGGTGAACACGGCCGTAAAAAGAAGGACAAAACCGGCTTGAGATAGGAAATCCTGGTTAAGGGCAGAGCTGGCCAGAGCCGGGCCGAAATTTCCTGCGTACTTCATCCGCAGTGAATGATTTTCAGCCTGGTAGCGATAAAGACCAGATTCTAGTCCATCTACCAGCTGAGCGGAAAGATAAGTCTCAACCGGGTAAAGGGCTCCAGCCGAAGGGGCTGTTTTCAAGTAAAAATCACCCTTCCGGAAAGAAAGGCCAGAAGCGGCCCACAGGACCTGGGAGACAAAGGGCAGAGGGACCGGTTTCCGGGCAAACTCGCGGCGACTCCGCCGGCGGCTGATGACCTGAAAAACCGGTTTTCCGTCCGTGAAGTCAGGTTCAGGGAGGCTTACCGATTTATCAACCATTTGTATTTTTAATTTTTCAATTCTTTGCTGCCACTCAAGGTGGCCTTGAGAATATGGCTCCCGCTGATATTTGGTTTTGTCCTGGAAAGCTTTTCCTATTTCTTCCGTCATTTTTTGTCTCCTTGTCTGCGAGATTATCAGCCTATGGCAGAAATAATATTTAAACAATCAACTACTTTACCCTTTATTTAGTCGTTAACTTCGGAGAAAATATGAATATGCACAGGAGAGGCAAATGAAGTCAACGGTGAATAAGATGGGCAAGAGAAAGAGGATTGCCCTGGTGGCTCATGATAACAAGAAGCCAGACCTGCTGGAATGGGTCAAGTTTAACCGGCAGCTTCTGGTCAGACACGAGCTCTGGGCTACCGGGACGACTGGCACCCTGTTAAAAAATGAACTGGGGCTTGAAGTGAACATCCTGAAAAGCGGGCCCCTGGGTGGCGACCAGCAGGTGGGAGCCAAAATCGCTGAGGGCGAGATAGATTTTCTCATCTTTTTCTGGGACCCCCTGGAACCCCTGCCTCACGACCCGGACGTCAAAGCTCTGCTGAGGATTGCCGTGGTCTGGAACATTCCGGTCGCCTGTAACCGTTCCTCGGCGGATTTTATGATTTCCTCGCCATTGATGGACGAAGAGTACCCCAGGCTGATGCCAGATTATTCAGATTATCGGCAGCGTGAGATAAAACTCAGCTGAGAGTTTTCAGCACCTTTTTCAGGTACTGTCCGGTGATAGAAACTGGACAGCGGGCGATTTCTTCCGGTGTTCCCTGGGCCACGATGTAGCCGCCTTTTTCTCCGCCTTCAGGCCCCAAGTCGATTACATAATCAGCGTTTTTAATCACATCCAAATTGTGTTCAATGACGATCAGGCTGTGTCCTTTTTCCACCAGGTTGTGAAAGCAATTTAAAAGGACCCGCACATCATCAAGATGCAGGCCGACGGTTGGTTCATCAAAAAGATAGAGTATTCTCCGGCTTTTTTCGTGGCTCAGGTAATAACCGAGTTTAATACGTTGTAGCTCTCCTCCTGAGAGGGTGGTGGTGGGCTGGCCCAGCCTGAGGTAACCGAGTCCGACTTCCGCCAGGGGTTTAAGCCGCCGCACGATGTCTTCGCGGTCCGAGAAAAATTCCAGAGCTTCGTTGATGCTCATCTGTAAAACTTCGTGAATGTTCTTGCCCCGGTATTTAATTTCCAGGATTTCCGGCTTGTAGCGCTTACCGCCGCAGGTCTCGCAGGTCAGGACCACGTCGCTCAGGAATTGCATTTCTACTTCTTTAAAACCGGCTCCCTGACAGTCCGGGCACTGACCGCGGCTGGTGTTAAAAGAGAAATGCCCGGCTTTGTACCCGGCAGCCCGGGCTTCCCGGGTGCTGGCAAAAACTTCTCTTATGCCATCAAGCGCTTTGGTGTAGGTGGCGGGTATGGAACGCGGGGAAGTGCTCAGCGGCGATTGGTCCACCAGGATGATGCGGTCAAGTTTTTCTGTGGCGGCAATGTAATTAAAGGCCTCAAAAGCCTGGCCGTTAAGTCCGCGGTAGATGACTTCTTCCATCAGAGTGCTTTTTCCGGATCCCGAAACTCCGGTGATGCAGACGAGGTTCCCGAGAGGAATTTTAAGGTTCAGGTTTTTCAGGTTATGCTTGCGGGCGCCTTTAATTATTATAAAGCCCTGTGGCTTTCTTCGCTTTTCCGGACAAGGGACGGTTAGTTCTCGTCGCAGGTAACGGGCTGTCAGAGAAGTGCTATTTTTCAGAAAATTGTCCATGGGGCCAGCGTAAAGCACTTGGCCACCATGCTCGCCGGCTCCTGGTCCCAGGTCCACCAGAAAGTCTGCTTCTCTTATTATCTCCGGGTCATGTTCCACTACCACTACAGTATTGCCAATCTCCTGCAGGCTGCGCAGAATATTGGTCAGGCGGTGGTTGTCCCGGGGGTGAAGTCCGATGGAAGGTTCGTCCAGCACAAACATGCTGCCCACCAGCGAGGCGCTCAGGGCCGCAGCCAGGTTGATGCGCTGGGCTTCACCGCCGCTCAGGGTGAAGGTCAAACGGTCAAGCGTCAGGTAATCCAGTCCGACCTCCATCAGGAAGCGCAGCCGGTTGCTGATTTCCTGGAGTAGCTTTTCGGCAATTTTTTGCTGGTAAGTCGTTAAGTTTAAGTTTTCCACAAAATCCAGAGCCTGGGAGACGGTCATGGCGTTGAAATCACCGATGGACTTTCCGGCAATTTTTACCGAAAGAGCCTGGGGGTTAAGCCTGGTGTGACCGCAGGCCGGGCAGGGGACATACTTGCGGTAGCGGCTGAGCATCACCCGAACCTGGACCTTGTATTTTTTACTTTCCAGCCACTCAAAAAAGCCTTTTACTCCGTAGTAGCCATCTCCGCCGTCCAGCACAAAACGCTGTTGTTCAGGAGTGAGAGAGGAGAAGGGGACATCGGTGGGAATGCGCCTTTTCCGGGCTTCACGTATTAACTCCCGCAGAAGACCGCGGGAAGCGGGCTTGGTCCAGGGTTCAACCGCACCTTGTTCCAGCGACTTGTTCTTATCCGGGATGATGCGGTCTTCATCCAGCACCGCCAGGTCGCCAAACCCATGGCAGACCGGACAGGCCCCCTGCGGGCTGTTGAAAGACAGCAGGTTCGGGGTGGGCTCTTCATAAATGATATGACAGGTCTTGCATTCCAGGTGTTCGGAGAAGTAGAAAACTTTTCCTTCAGGGGTGTGAACGCTAACCCGGCCATTGCCTTTTTTTAAAGCAATTTCCAGGGAATCAACCAGCCGTTCGCGGTCTTCAGGGTCCAGCACCAGCTGGTCCACGAGGATTTCCAGATTTCCTGTTTTCTGGAGGCTGACTTTTATTTCATCAAGGTTTGATATTTTCCCATCGGTAAAAACCTGCAGAAAACCTTCCTTCTTTAATTCGCTAATTTTTCTGGAATCTGGCCAGGAAAAGGTAATGAAAAGCCTGGCGCCAGCAGGCAAACGTAAAAGCGTATCAGCCATGGAATCAATGGTATCGCGGATGACCGGTTGCCCGCATTTAAGACAGTGGATGGTCCCGATTCGGGCGTAAAGTACCCGAAGGTAATCATAGATTTCGGTTACCGTGGCCACAGTTGAACGCGGATTTCTGGCTGGTGCTTTCTGCTGGATGGCCACAGCTGGTGGCAGACCTTCCATTAGGTCCGCATCTGGTTTATCCATTTTCTCCAGAAACTGCCGGGCGTAGGAAGACAGCGACTCCAGGTACCGGCGCTGGCCCTCAGCATAGAGGGTATCAAAAGCCAGAGAGGATTTGCCTGAGCCGCTCAACCCGGTAATGACGATTAATTTCCCAACCGGCAGGTCCAGGTCTATGTTCTTGAGATTATGGGTCCGTACTCCGCGCAGGATAATCTTTTCTTCCATGGTAAAAAAATTATACTCTTAAAGGTTAATTTAGGTAAGAATTCTTCAGGCATAAAGGGAGCAAACTCGGGGTGAAGACATGGATGAAAGGAGAAAGATGACTTGTGGAGCATGAGTAAAAACCAGAGAAGATCTGGCAAGTTTTTCTGGATGATAAATTATGCTACACAAGGGGGAAAACGGGAGGTTATTAATTAAGGAATGAAATTTTGGCCATTAGTAATTACGGCGGGAATAAAAGCAGTCAGAAACAGAAATTGTGGAGCTGAATAAAGATTAACCAGCGATTAAAAAAATTTTGGCAGAGCGGGAAGTTTATCAACCGAGTTTTCTCTTAAATTGAGCCCTAAGTAGCGCCAGGAAAAATGTCGGGGATTCTGGTATAATCAGAAAACTTAAACTGGCGTGCTCATGAAAGCTTTAATTTTGTTCGGCATAGCAGTGGCACTGGCCGTAGATGCCATGGCCGTGACCATTGGTCTGGCGTGCTATTTAAACGGGCTCAAGAAAAGTCAGACAGTCCGTCTGGCTCTACATTTCGGGATATATCAGTTTGGCATGCCGGTTATTGGCTGGTTTATCGGCGAAAATCTGTTGAAACTGGTTTCTGACTATGATCATTGGGTAGCATTTGGCCTGCTTCTGGTAATTGGGTTGCGCATGATTAGAGAATCTTTTAAGGAGGAAGAGGAGAGGTTTAAAGCCCAGGACCCAACCAGGGGGTGGCCGTTAGTGGTACTGGCTCTGGCCACCAGCCAGGATGCTCTAGCTACTGGTCTCAGCCTTTCAGTTCTGGGGATAAACATCTGGTTGGCCAGCACGGTCATTGGCCTGACCGCCTTTTCCCTCACGGTGGTGGCCAGCCGTCTGGGGCCGCTTCTGGGCAAAGTCTTTGGCCGGCGGGCAGAAATTGCCGGAGGTTTGATCCTGATATTAATAGGATTTAAGATTTTATTTGACCATCTCCGCTAAAGTTTTATAAAGAGCTGTATTTTGACATTTATCAGCTTTTTTCTATAATAACTTTTGCTCTGAAGCTCAGAGTGGTAAGATTAAATATTAAAAATTATTTTGGGGCAGCGCAGGAGGCTATTTGATTTCCGGCATTGGTGTTGACATCATTGAAGTGGACAGGGTTGAAGAAAAACTGAAGAGAACGCCTGGACTGAAAGAAAAACTTTTTACCGGTGTGGAAATTTCTTATTGTGAAGGCAAGCATTCTCCGGCTCTGCACTATGCCGCCCGCTTTGCGGCCAAGGAAGCTTTCATGAAAGCCCTGGGCACTGGCTGGAGCGAAGGGGTTAAATTTTCTGAAATTGAAGTTCACAACCTGGAGTCTGGCCAGCCGGTGATTGAAGTTTCTGGCCGGGCCAGAGAACTTTTTGAAGCCAAAGGCTTAAACCAGGTCCATGTTTCATTGTCTCATCTTAAAACTTATGCTGTGGCCATTGTAATTTTAGAAAAATAAAACGGGGAGGTGCTATGTCTAACTTCGGTTCTTATGAAGAAAGAGTGAAGAATTTTTCCTGGGCCATTTCCGAACAGGAACTTGGCTACCAGCCTGGTCAGGTTATCAACATCGGCTGGTATTGCTCAGACCGCATCTGCCAGTTAGGAAAAGCAGATAAAGTGGCGCTCATCTGGGAAGGATTTACCGGCGAAAGGAAAGTTTTCACCTACAATGATCTGCGTCTTTATTCCAACACCATTGCCCGCTTTCTAACTGACTTGGGCATAAAAGCTGGCGAGAGGGTCTGTTTGTTCATGGACAGAATCCCGGAGCTTTACATCGGGTTTTTGGGTATTTTAAAAACCGGGGCCATTGTGCAGCCGCTTTTCTCTGCTTTTGGTGAAGAGTCCCTTTTCGTCAGGCTGGAAAATGCTCAGACCTCTGCCATTTTTACTCAGAAAAAGCATGTTGCCAAAGTTAGAAAGATTAGGGACAAGCTGCCGCATCTTAAGCACATCATAATTGTAGATTATGACGGAAAAACACCATTACAGGACAGAGAAGTGGCTTTTTCCATGGAAGGGTCAGAAAAGGTAGAAAATTACGAGGTCTATCCTACCTACGCTGAAACACCTTCCGTGCTGCATTACACTTCGGGTACCACCGGCATGCCCAAAGGTGTGCAACATGTCCATTATTCTTTAATTTCACAGTATATCACGGCTAAATGGGTTCTGGACCTGCGGGATGATGACATCTACTGGTGTACGGCCGATCCCGGTTGGGTAACCGGAACTTCATATGGCATTATTGGGCCCTTCAGCCTCGGTGTTACTCAATGCGTGCTGGACAGTGGCTTTTCTGCTGAGGCTTGGTATAGATTTATAGAAAAAAACCGGGTCACAGTCTGGTATACAGCTCCAACGGCCATTCGATCTTTAATGAAAGCGGGAGATGAAATAATTAAGAATTTTGATCTGTCATCTTTAAGACACCTGGCCAGCGTCGGTGAGCCGCTCAATCCGGAAGCCGTTAACTGGTCTATACGGGTTTTCGGTAAGCCTTTCCATGATACTTACTGGCAGACAGAGACAGGGTGCATTGTCATCACCAATTTCCCGGGGATGCCGGTTAAACCCGGCTCCATGGGCCGCCCCTTCCCGGGCATTACCGCCACAGTTCTTAATCCCAATAATCACGAGCCCTACCCAGAGCCCGGCCGGATTGGCCTCATCGGTCTCAAGCCAGGCTGGCCTTCTATGATGAGAACTTATTGGAACAATGAAGAAGCTTACAAAAATAAGTTCCGAAACGGCTGGTATCTGACCGGTGACCGGGCCCGCATTGATAAAGAGGGTTATTTCTGGTTTGTGGGCCGGGATGATGATGTCATCAATACCGGAGGGCACCTGGTCAGCCCGTTTGAAGTGGAGTCTGCACTGCTTGAACATCCGGCCGTGGCGGAGTCAGCCGTGGTCAGCAAACCGGACCCGATAAACATGGAAGTGGTTAAAGCCTTCGTCACCCTTAAACCGGGTTTTACTCCCTCTAAGGATCTGGAGCTTGATATCATGAATTTTATCCGTAAGAAGCTATCACCTCTGGCCATGCCTCAGGAGATAGAGTTTATCGATGTTCTGCCCAAAACCAGAAGCGGCAAAATTATGAGACGTATACTACATGCCAAAGAATGGGGCGAAGAAATAGGTGATACCTCAACCCTGGAAAATGAATAAAGAAGTTGAAAAAGTACTCAGCTTTGAATAAAAATTAAATAAAAGAAAAAAGGAGTTTAACGATGGACGAACTGAAAGAAGTTATCAAGAATTACATCATCAACGAGTATCTTGAACCTGATTCTGAGCCGATTACCTACGACACCCCTTTGATTTCCGGCGGGATAGTGGATTCCTTTTCCATGGTATCTCTGAAGAGGTTCCTGGAAAACAAGTACAACATTCAGATACCCGATGAAAAAGCTACCCCGGAAGCTTTTGACTCCGTCAACAAGATAGCTGAGCTGGTCCGCGAATTTACAAAAGCCTAAGACTGAGATTTTCCGCTTGACCGGAAAAAATCCGGCCCGGCGGCTGAAGCATAAAAAGAAAGGAGGAAACTATGGCTTTCCCTGATAATGTCAGGCAATTATATCAGGACCAGCTTAAGGCCCTGAAAGAAGCCGGGCTTTTCAAAGAAGAAAGGTTTATTCATTCTCCCCAGGCAGCTGATATTGAAGTTGAATTTCCGGCTGGTTCTTCGCTGAAGAAGGTCATTAACATGTGCGCCAACAATTACCTCGGTCTTTCCAGCCATCCTGAAGTCATAAAAGCTGCGCATGAAACTCTGGAAACACGCGGTTTTGGTATGTCTTCTGTGCGATTTATCTGCGGCACCCAGGATATTCACAAAGAGCTGGAAAAAAAAGTAACTGAATTTCTGGGAACGGAAGACACTATTCTTTTCCCTTCCTGCATGGATGCTAATGCCGGCGTTTTTGAAGCCATCCTGACCAAGGATGATGTTATCATTTCTGACCGGCTGGTGCATGCTTCTCTGATTGATGGTATCAGGCTGTGTAGCGCTATGCACGACACCTACAAACACTCTGATATGGAGCATCTGGAGCAAAAACTGCAGATGTACCAGGACAAGCGGCTGCGTCTGGTGGTCACGGATGGTGTTTTCTCCATGGACGGGGATACGGCCAAGCTGGATAAGATGGTTGAGCTCTGCGAAAAATACAATGCCATGTTGCTGGTGGATGATTCCCATGCTACCGGTTTTATAGGTAAAACTGGCCGCGGAACTCATGAGAAATACGGTGTTATGGGCAAGGTTGACATCATTACTACCACATTCGGTAAAGCTTTGGGCGGAGCTACGGGCGGCTGCGTTTCAGGACGGGCGGAAATTGTGGAGATGTGCCGGCAGAAAGCCAGACCTTATCTTTTCTCCAACACCATTGCTCCGGTAATCGTGGGTGCTGTCCTGAAGGTGCTGGAAATTCTCTCGGCTACCACCGAGCGCCGCGACAAGCTGGAAAAGAACACCGAGTACTGGAGAAAAGGCCTGACTGAGGCAGGATTTATAGTTAAAGAAGGCGATACTCCAATTGTTCCGATTATGCTTTTCAATGCCAGGCTGGCCCAGGAATTCTCCAAGGCTCTTTATGAAGAAGGAATTTATGCCATCGGCTTCTTCTTCCCGGTGGTTCCTCAGGGTCAGGCCAGGATCAGAACCCAGATTTCGGCTGCTCATGAAATCCACCACCTGGATAAAGCTCTGGATGCTTTTATTAAGGTCGGCAAAAAATTCAACATCCTGCATAAGACTAAGCAGGAAATTATTGAGATGTACGGGATGTAAAACTCCGTAAGAAAAAGGGACATCTGGCGGTAACTCCTGTTTTCCCTTTTCCGCAGGTTTTAAAGCAAACGTCGCGAGAGAATTTAGGGACACCTTAAGGTGTCCCCTTTTTATTTCCTGGGATACCTGGACCCAAACTGAAAGGAGTCACTACTTGCTGGATTTAATTTTACTTTTGTATAATATTGGTAAAGGCGGTTGATGGCTGAGTACCAGCCTCAGACGGGCAAGTATTATTACTACACCACAGACCAGATTGGTTCTACCCGCATTGTGACCGATGATACCGGAAACATTGTCTACG
>JACIYK010000006.1 GCA_014359965.1 Candidatus Aminicenantota bacterium | reverse complement strand
ATCTAAATCATGTATGAAGAACTTAAAAAGCGTGTCTATGAAGCCAACCTTAAGCTGGTGGAACATCGCCTGGTTATCCTGACGTTTGGGAATGTCAGTGAAATTGACCGGGAGAAAGGAGTGCTGGCCATAAAGCCCAGCGGTCTAAACTATGAGAGGATGAAACCAGAAGATATGGTCGTAGTTGACCTGGAAGGAAAAGTAGTAGAGGGACGATGGAAGCCCTCATCTGATACTCCCACCCATCTTTACCTTTACCGCTCATTTCCTGGCCTTCAAGGAATCGCCCATGCTCACAGCGCATATGCTACCGCCTATGCCCAGGCCCAAACAGAAATCCCTTGCCTGGGAACCACGCACGCAGATTTTGCTCCTGGACCAGTTCCAGTAACCCGCTTGCTTTCTAAGGAAGAAGTTTCCGCCGACTATGAACTGAACACCGGAAAAGTTATAGTTGAAAGATTTTCCAGCTTGGACCCGCTTCAATACCCTGCTTGCCTGGTGGCCGGACATGGCCCATTTGCCTGGGGAAATTCGGCCAGGGCAGCCGTCGAAAATCTTCTCATCCTGGAGCACCTGGCTAAAATGGCTTTCCTGACCAGGCTCATAAATCCAAAAGCAGGCGAGCTAAATTCTTACCTGATTAAAAAACATTTTGAAAGAAAACACGGGCCTAAGGCCTATTACGGACAAGGAAAGGAGAAATAAAATGAACAACATGGGAAACATTCCACAGGTCAAGATTGGCTTACTGGCTGTCAGCCGAGACTGCTTCCCTCTGGAGCTTTCCAGAAGAAGAAGGCAGGCGGTAGCCGTTGAAAGCCAAAAGCTTAACCTTCCCGTTGTTGAACTTCAGACCATTATTGAAAACGAGAACGATGTGCTAAAGGCACTTCAGGAAATTGAGGAACAAAAAGTTAATGCTCTGGCCATTTTTCTAGGAAACTTTGGTCCGGAAGGACCAACTACTATTCTGGCTCAGAAATTTTCTGGACCAGTGATGTTCGCTGCCGCCGCTGAGGAAACGGCTGCTGACCTTTACCAGGGCCGTGGCGATGCTTATTGCGGTCTGTTAAATGCGTCTTATAACATCGGCCTGCGTCAGCTCAAAGTCCACCTTCCGGAATACCCAGTTGGAACAGCTTCAGAAGTGGCCAGAATGATTGAGGAATTTGTACCCATTTCCCGAGTCTGGCTTGGCCTTAAGAACCTCAAAGTGTTTTCTTTCGGACCTAGACCTCAGGATTTTTACGCCTGCAACGCACCCATCAAACCGCTTTTTGACCTGGGGGTAGAAGTGATGGAAAACTCGGAGCTGGATCTTTACGACATTTTCTTAAAAGCTGCTGGCTCCCCAGAAATTAAAGCCGTAGCTGCTGACATGGCTAAGGAGCTCGGCGCTGGAAATACCTATCCCGAGCTTCTGGAAAAACTGGCTCAGTATGAAGTGGCTCTGCTGAAATTCATGGAAAAGAACCTGGGCGCTTCTCAATACGGAGTTTTTGCCAATAAATGCTGGCCCTCTTTTGAACCTTACTTTGGTTTTGTTCCCTGTTTTGTCAATGCCAGACTGGCCAGCCGGGGAATTCCTGTAGCCTGCGAAGTTGACATCTACGGTGCGCTGAGTGAATATCTTCTGACTTGTGCCACCGAGCTTCCAGCCACTCTCCTTGACATTAACAACACCGTGCCGGCAGATATGTACGAAAAAAATCGTCAGAAAATTGGCGGGTATAAGCCAACCGACCTGTTTATGGGCTTCCACTGCGGGAACACTGCTTCCTGCTGTCTGCTTGGTCCGGCCTTGAAATACCAGCTCATTATGCACCGTCTGATGGAACCAGAGAAAGAGCCTGAAATTACCCGCGGAACGCTTGAAGGGCGCATCAGACCGGGCGAAGTAACTATTTTCCGCTTGCAGGGAACGGCAGAAACTGAACTAAAATCTTACATAGCCCAGGGAGAAGTTTTGGATGTGGACCCGCAGTCTTTTGGCAGCATCGGTGTTTTTGGCATCCGAGAAATGGGCCGTTTCTACCGCCACGTGCTGATTGAGAAGAGATTCCCCCATCACACAGCCGTTGGTTTCAAGCACGCCGGAAAAACTCTGTTTGCTCTGCTGAGAATGCTGGGTTTGAAAGAAATTTACTATAACCAGCCTGAAGGTTTACCGTA
Source organism: Candidatus Aminicenantota bacterium (assembly GCA_014359965.1). Classification (GTDB taxonomy): domain Bacteria; phylum Acidobacteriota; class Aminicenantia; order Aminicenantales; family Saccharicenantaceae; genus Saccharicenans. The sequence continues at coordinate 27,985 of JACIYK010000006.1, read as the reverse complement.
TCCAACCGAAAACCCGTTCTAAAAAGGACAAGACGGTTCAGACCCTTACGGCCTGATGGATAAGGTCACTTTAAAAACTCCGCGGTCGCCGACTGCATAGAAGCGACTGGTTGGATCCCAGCGTCGTTCCCAATTGGAATTATAAATCAGGTAGATAAAATTTCCTGGCTTTATTTCCCATCGGAAGCGGGCACTCCAGCCCAGCAGTCTAGAAACGCTGTCATACTGGATATAATTCATAAAACCAAGGTCGGGCGAAAAATAAAAGTCCAGCTTCAGCTGATAAACATCTTCATGAATTTTGCCCTGAGGCAACGTTCCCCGCACTATTTCTGTGTTCAAAGACAGATCCAGATTGCCTCGGAAATGATAGGTCAGTCCGGCCGAGAAATCTCCATAATGGCCGGAGTAAAATCCACCAACTGTATAATTTGCAGTAAAAGAAAGCGGCCGGAAAGAAGCCGTGTTAAGACTCAGGCGCAAGTTAGTAAAGTCATAAGGTCCAGCTGGAAGTATTACCTCCGGCGCTACCGCAAAATCATAAGGCAGAACATCGTGATTTACCACAACATTAGCACTGAACCTTTCTCCGCTTTCGGTGCGAAAGCTTAGCGGTGTAAAGGTCAGGCGGCTGGTCTCCAAGGTGCCGTCCAGTTTCCAGTAAAAATCTCCGCTACCTTCAAAGAAGAATTGCCTCACCGCCCGGTCCAGCCAGCCTTTAGCGGGACGCGGGTTATAACCGAATTTAAGATAAAAAGTCTGGATGGCCGACCTCATCATATAGCCAAGACCCGGGTCCAAAGCTTCTCCATAATAGGCGTAAGTTGACTCAATATTTATCAGGTCATTCGGATAATTAGCCCGCAGACCAAACCCATGATGCCTTCCAGGCTCGTCGTTCCAATTGTAAGCAAACCAGGCCGCCAGCCAGAGATTTTTATTTCCGGCAAAACGGGAGCTGGCGTAGTTGATATCAAAACCCACCAAGGTATTCCGCTCTCCAGTGGGACTACCGTTGGTAAAAATTACTCCGATTTTGCTTTCTGAGAGAAAATCGTAGGTAACACGGCCAGCTAACATATTGGTTCTCGGCAACGGGCCAAAGGCTTCTGTTTCCATATCCAGAATTGATAAATTAAACCTGCCAATCTTGCCATAAAGTTTTGCTCCAAATTCAATCGGCACTTGCTGTCCCTGATAAAGCCCGATGCGCCGACTGAAAAACGGAAAGAAGCTGACGCTAGAGCTGAAGTTAAAGGTCTCCGAGCCTTCCAGGAAAAACATTCTCTTTTCTGGATAAAAGAGAGGAAAGCGGGTCAGATTGAGACGTCGGTCATCAACTTCAGTTTCAGCAAAATCGGTCTTGTAAGTAATAGCGGCCACCAGGTTGGGGGTAATATTCTTGTAAACATCAACTCCACCCTGGCTCTTCCAGGTATAAATGCTCTCCGGCTGATGGTCATTCTGGGTAGAAATTAAACCGTAGGGCCTTACTGTTATTCCCAGCCCTTGCTTGATATCAGCAATGCCACTGAGCTCAGCCGCCATCATCGGGTTGTTAAAATTGGCATTTAGAGAATGCCCGGACAGACGGTCGGTCTCCTGTTTGCGAGCGATGTAGCGCTCCACGTTAAGCCCCCAGGCCGGTAGGTCTTTCTTAAAAGAAATGGTTTTAAAGGGAATTTTAATTTCTGCCGACCAGCCATCAGGAAGAATTTTTGCTCGGCCTTCCCAGATGCCATCCCAATTAAGGCTGGCATCACCGCCAGAGACCAAGCCTTCACTTCGGGCGCCTTTCGGGTTAATGTAAAAAACATAGGCTGTTCTTTTATTCAAAAATGGGTCAAGCAAAATTCTTATCACATCGTTGGCCTGGCTGGCTGAGTGTCGGCTCATGTACATACCCATGACCTGACCGGTCTGGTCATGTGCCAGGGAGTTGGCGGTGATTTTCTGAGGCTCGCTATCATAGCAATAAATACCAAGATAAAGGTTTGATTCATCGTAGATGACCCGGAGTTCAGTTTTTTCTGTTGGCTCGGCCCCGGGTACGGGCTCAACCATTTTAAAATCAGAAAAAGGAATAGCCTTTTGCCAGACCGAATCAGAGAGGAGACCATCAACTGTAGGACCAGACTCCACTCTTACAGCCTGGACCTTGATACCAGAAGTCTCCTGGGCAGACCCGACTGAACCCATCAGAGATAAAAACGAGATTACCATCCAGAGAAAAATAATTCTTCCTTTACATATGTTCATGTTAAAAACCTTATAAAATTTCTCAGGGTTTAAAATAGCTTGTAGTTTAGACGTAGAAACTCGTCTAAACTTCCCTACCAGACATTATTATGATTTAACAGAAGTCTGACTTTGACCGATTCAGTGAAAGAGAATTTTATTCTTGTTCTCTTGAAGAGGCAAGAGATTCTATCAAAATTTCCTATTTTTATGTTAGTCATTCGAAGAAAGACCACACATAAACTTCTAGAATCAATCGGATAGATTCCGCCTGCTGATAATCTTATCAGCTACTTTATTTCTCAAACAGTCAACTTTATGACCAAAAACTGACAGAAAACAAATCTCTTAATCTTCTCATTATTACTTAACCATTTAAAAAAAATAATCTTTTTGATGTTCTTCTTTAAACTTTAAATGACGTTCTTAATCTGTGATGAACATCTTCACATAGGCAAGATTGCTTTGAAGTTTTATCTTACAATCCTCAGAAGCTTCTGTTATGGCCAGGGCTTCTTCCAGGAGTTTTTTTGCTGGGCGAAGGTCGGTAGCAGGATCCTGCTTATGCTGCTTGATAATCATATAGGCGGCGTTATTTTTTCCCCAGGCCACAAGATCGGGCCGGCCCAGTCCCTCAGCCTGACGGACATATTCCAGATAATATTGAAGTGCCTTGGTATAATCGCCTTCCTGATCATATTTTTCGGCCATTTCCCTAGCTTCCCGCCAGTTTTCCCAGGAAATGGCCTTATTCTCCTGTTCCTGAGCAAAAAGCCAGCAGCCGACAAAAAAAAGAATTAATGACAGCATAATAAAAGCTACATAAAGCTTTTTCATTTTCCCCTCCTTTTTTATCCTACCACTTTTCTATCGTCTGTTGAAATCCAAGATCCTTTATCTTCATTATTTTTAAAATTCTTACTATTCTTGCACAGCTCTGAACATCTCTTATTCAATTCCCATTTCTTTAAGCAGATGCTTAGCGCCGGCGAACTCTTTCATTATCCACAGCACGTACCTGATATCCACTCCGATAGAACGACTGAAGTCCTGACTCCAGGTATAATCATTTATCGTGGCTTCCCACACCCGGTCAAAGTTTACACCAACCAGCTCACCCCGAGCATTAAGCACTGGGCTGCCAGAATTTCCGCCTGTAGTATCAGTGCTATATAAAAAGCAAACAGAAACATTCTTGAGTTCAGGGTTTACCAGCTGGCCATATTTTTTCTGCCTGATTAAATCCAGGATACCGGCCGGGGTATCAAACGGCGGTTGACCGATAGACTTCTCCTCGATTCCTTTAAGGCTGGTAAAAGGCAGGTAGAAAACAGCATCCTTCGGTGAATAGCCTTCCACTCGACCGTAAGTCAGACGCAGAGTACCATTAGCATCTGGAATAAACTGTTTACCCAAAAAGGCCTGGCGCACTTCCACCAGCTTGGCCTGAAGCTCATCCAGTAAACCTTTTCTGGCCCGGTTTATCTCTTCCATTCTTTGGTATTCCGGATAAAGGCTCCAAGCCAACTTCAACATCGGGTCATCAAGTTGTTTTATTTCTTCTGGCTTTTTGTCCATAAGCTCCAGCACATATTTTGCCTCTGACATCCTGGTTGATTTAAATAGCCGTTCTACAGCTTCTTCCATTTTTCCCTCAAGTCCAGGGAACTGAGATAAAGGCTCTATTTTCTGGTCATCAGGTAAAGCCGCGGCCTTCTTCAACAATTCCTTAAAAATGGCCATATCAGTGGGCAGGTAAAAACTGGATTTCATGGTCAGCGTAATTCTTTTTTTGGCCTGCTGGAAATTTCTGTCCATGTAAGCTGATCTTCTCTCTAAATCAGGTTTCTGCCTTTCATGTACTGCATCCACCACCATCAAGGCATTCTGAAATGTTAGAACCGAACGCCTCAAATTATCAAGGATAAAACTTCTAGGAAATTCCTCAGCCATCCGGGCATAAATCTTCTCCATTTCAGGCAGCACTCGGCCATAAATTTCTTGCCTCCGTGGGTCGCTTAAAATAAATCTTTGGAGTTTCTTTTCTTCTTCTCGTTTCAGCTCCAGAAAATTCAATTTCTTTAAACCAGCCAGTTTTCCGCGGTAATTTTTCATAGTGTTGGCAAGGCCTTTAATCCGGACATCATGTTTTAAGGCTACCTCCCGGCTTTCTTTTCCCATTTTTTCCATCAGTTTTATTTGCCATTCATACCAATCAGCTACTGCAGGCATCCTAACATTCTGTTCAAAAGCCAGGTAGCTAGCTGGCAGATGACGGTAGGTGCGACCTGGGTAACCAAGCAGAAAAACAAAATCCCCGGTTTTAACCCCTTCAGGATTGACCTTAAGGTAAGTGCGAGGTTTAAAAGGCACATTCTTTTCGCTATACTCGGCTGGTGAGCCATCCGGTGCCACATAAGCCCGCAGAAGAGTAAAATCGCCGGTATGGCGCGGCCACATCCAGTTGTCTTCCTCTCCGCCAAAATTGCCCACTGCCAGAGGCGGGACGTAAACCAGACGGATATCTTTCAGGTCTGTGTAGAGAAAAAGCCAGTAGGACTTGCCAGGAAACATCTCCGCTACTTCAGCTCTCTTACCCGGATTAGCCTTTTCCGCCTCAGCCACAATTTTCTTAATCTGCTTTTCTACGGCTTTAGCTCGTTCGGCACTGCTCATTCCCTTTTTTATTACTCCTAAAACTTCGGCCGAGACGTCGCGGAATGATTCTGTAATACGAGCTGTCCGCCCCGGCGCCGGTATTTCTTCCGCCCGGGTGCGGGCCAGGAAACCATTCTTGAGATAATCCTTATCTGGCGTGCTCACAGCCTGCACAGCACCAAAAGCCACGTGGTGGTTGGTGATGATAAGTCCATCTTCAGAAATAAAAGAACCGGTGGCTCCCATCTGGACCACAGCATAAAGCAGGCTTCTTCTGGCGGGATCATAAATCAGAGCCGGGTCAATTTTAAGCCCCTTCGACTGAAGGTCAAGCCGCGGTATCTCGCTCAGCGGATACATACCTTCATCAGCCGAAAGGTTTAACCCAAGAACCAAAACAAAACCCAGGATTAAAAAGAAAACCGCTGATATTTTCAAATATTTAAGGTCCCTAATAAGTTCACGATATCCAGCTTTGCTAATCATTCTTTCCTCCAATTTTCTGAATTTATTATTTATTATTCGCTTATCTCCTGACACCTTCTGGCCATCATTTTGAACTTAAAGGTTGAATCCTTGGTGATAAAAAAGAGGCTTGCTGGTAATCACCCGCTTTTCTGATTAAAATCATAGTGGCTACCGCCAATTCTCAACCTGAGGTTTTAGTTTATAAGATTAACCTTTAGCCAGTCAACAAAAGTTCAAGGAGGATTAACAACAAAGCCAGCACTTATAGAGATTGGTCATGGTGACATAGAAACCGAACTTAAACTTAAAACTTCGATTCTCTTATTAGAGCGGGTAAATTTTCTTTGGTCGCCTGGCAAAGGGCAAAAAAAAAAACAAAAACTATGGCAGGGCTTCCGGTCTTCCTCAGATCGCAGTGAATACTTCTGGTGGTTAGCGCTTCTTAACGGCAAAAAATAATCCCGTCCAAGAAAACTTTATTTTTTCACCAGGATGCTCTTGTTGGGAATTTGGGCCTGCTGGAAAATGCTCCCTACCGGGCAGATCTGCTCTGTCTGTTTTAATACTCTTTGCAGGGTGGCTTCGTCAGCCGTTGAGGAAACTTCCACCGTGGTGGTGATTTCCGTAAAACGCATGCCGTCCTCAGTAGTGCGACCGTCGCATTCAACTTTTAAGGATTTAATTTCCACACGGCTTTTTCCAGCCACCAGGACAAAGATAGTGGAATAACAGCCAGCCAGTGCCATCAGTGATAGCTCAAAAGCAGTTGGGCCGCTATCATCGCCGTTTTTAGCCTGGGGCAGGTCTACCACTACCTGATGCCCACGATTGTTAGATACCACAGATTGAAAATTCTTCTGCCAGATTGATGTAGCTTTCATATTATTACTCCTTTAAAATATAAATCCTACCAATTTGGTAGGGTATATTATAGCAAAAATCAGGTTATAAGAAAAATCATATCCACTCTGAACTACTTTTTTGCTTATTTTATTCCGAATTAATGAAATTTAGCTTATTAAGTCATATGCATCAGCTAATCTTTTAGTTTCCAACTCTAGTCACCTCGGACAAATAATGCCTATTCTAAGCTCACGTGCTGGAGATTATTTATCTTATAAATTATAAGCATGCTCACATCCCCGGTTTCTCATCCTAATCTGCTTTGCCCCTCAGGAAAAACTTTTTTCTGTACTATTCTTTTTCATTTTATTTGTAAAGTTCGCCTACTTTTTAAGGGCTAAGAAAATCATTACCACAGAGCTGAAGACTCATTCTCTTTTCCCGACCAGCTTCAGAAAAAGGCTGACTACAGCGGCATCCTGCACGCCGACACCGGTCAGGTCGGCCACGGTAATTTCCTCCTCTGATTGCCGCCCCGGCTTGAGCCCTAAAATAATTTCGCCGATTTCTCCGCTTATTTTGCTTTCCCCAATCAGACCCGCTTCTATAGCGTGGTGCACTTCCCCCAGTCGTCGGCATTGAGCCAGCGAATCACAGAAAAGGCGGTCAGCCCTGGCCAGCACTTCCGGGTAAAGTTCCTGTTTCTCCGGGCTGTCTGACCCCATGGCCGTGATATGGATGCCGGGCGAAAGCCATTCAGCCCTGACTATCGGTTGCCGGCTGGGCGTGGCCGTGATGATAACATCAGCATATCTCACTGCTTCTTCGGCCGAAGCTACTGGTCTGAAGTCAACTTCCGGCCAGAGATTCTTCATTTCCTCAACATATTTTCTTACATTGTCTGACTTGCGGCTCCAGACCGCCACCTGACTGAATTGTCTGACCTCAGCCAGAGCTTTTAGTTGAAAGCGGGCCTGCATTCCAGAACCAATAACAGCCACTTTACGAATTTCTTCCCTGGCCAGGTATTTAGCCGCAACTGCGCCCGCCGCTGCTGTCCGCAATTCGGTCAGGTAACCATTATCAAGAAGAATCGCCTTCAATTCGCCGGTAGTGGCCTGGAAAGCCAGCATGAGGCCATTCCCGACAGGCAAGCCTTTCTCTGGGTTCCGGTAAAAACCTGAAGCCACCTTAACCACGTAATATTCCTGACCTTTAAGGTAAGCAGCTTTAACGTGCACTTCACCCTGAAACTCGGGCAGATCCAGGTTGATGACCCCGGGCAATATGGCCTGACCAGAGCTGTAAGCAGCCAGCGCTTTCTCCACGGCTTCCATGGCTGACCTCAGGTCAACCATAGATTTAATCTCAGGTTCATAAAATATATCCATGATTTATTCCAAAGTGTTTGGCTATTTTCTAGTGGCCTTTTTCTTCCCCATTGACCAATTTGACATTAATAGTTTCCGGACGGCCAGCTCCCCGATTACCCAGCCACACAGTCAGGTTGGAGAAGGGAATGGTTATGCCATTTTCTTCGAAAGCCTGTTTCAGCCGACGGTTGAACTCTCTGCCCACTCGCCACTGCTGAAGAGGTTTAGTCTTCGTTCTGGCCTTAATAATGACAGCTGAATCGGCAAACCTGTCCACGCCGAAAATTTCCAGCGGGGCCAGAATATCCGAAGAAAAAGCCGGGTCCTGACGTATTTCATCATCAACCTTCTTCATAACTTCCATGGCCCGGTCAGCATCATCAAAATAGCTAATGGGAACATCAAAAACAAAACCGGAGTATTCTTTGCTCATGTTAGTGACCACTTCAATTTTGCTGTTAGGAATGTAATGGACATTACCAGCCAGGTCTCGCAGGACTACCATCTTAAAATTAATGCTCTCCACCAGGCCAGATTTTCCAGCCACCTCTATCACATCACCCACTCGCACCTGGTCCCAGAGAATGAGAAAAAAACCATTGATCAGGTCCTTAATCAGGTTCTGGGCACCAAAGCTTAAAGCCACGCCAGCCACGCCAGCCGTAGCCAGCAGCGGACCTATCTGAATGCCCAGCGCGCCAAGGACTGTCAGACCAGAGATGATAATGATAATGCCATAAAGAACCTGTCGGATCAGGCTAGAGAGAGTTCTAGCCCGCTTGATCGCCTCTTCATCCTTACGTCCTTTCAGAAAAATATTGCGCAAGCGCCTGGCCAGAGCCCGACTAAGGAACAATAAAACAACGGCAATGAGCACAATCAGCAATATTTTTAGTCCGGTAGTAAAAGACCACTTACGAGCTTCAAGCAGAATATCCTCTATTTTCATCCCTTCCTCCTAAAATAAAAATTCTTGCTTATCATTATAACAAATATTTCAGTTAAACATTGACGTGTTTTAAAACCTGCAGGGAGAACTAAAGAACCCGGAAGAATAAAACCAGAATTTAATTTTTTAACTCTAAGAAAAGCACCTGAAGAGGAAATCAATTAAAATAAATATTAAGCACAAATAGAGGAGATGGCATGGGCTGAAAATACCTTGGCCGTAGCAATGACTTTCCTCTTTTCCTAACTTCTTATTCTCTCCCAGAAACTCTTATCAAATTTTAAACAAATAAGTTGCTATCCCACCTTCTTCATCTCAAAGAGAAAAAGGGTTCTCTCCGTTTCACTCACTTATCAGCCGATAGCAATTTTTTTTATTTTTCAGAAGCTTTCATGTTCGGTGCGGCGGATGATTTCATCCTGCAGTTCCCTAGCACAGTCAACAAAATAATCGCTATAACCGGCCACTCGCACAATCAGGTCACGGTATTTTTCTGGATGTTTTTGCGCCTCACGCAGGGTTTCAGCGGTCACCACGTTAAACTGGATATGGTGCCCCATAAACTTGAAATAAGTTCGGATCAAATCCTTTAGCTTGACTAATCCTTCTTCCTCCGCCAGGAGCTGGGGAGTAAACTTCATGTTCAGCAACGTACCGCCGGTTTTGATGTGGTCCAGTTTGCCCTCGGATTTGATGACCGCCGTGGGTCCTTTGCGGTCCATACCCTGGACAGGGGAAATACCCTCTGAGAGCGGTTCGCCAGCCAGACGACCATCAGGTGTGGCACCCGTTACCTTGCCAAAATAAACATGAACCGTGGTCGGCAGCAGGTTAATGCGGTAAGTTCCTCCGCAGACTGTCGGACGACCATCAATCAAATTGAAATACATATCAAAAACTATTTTGGCCAGCTCATCAGCGTAATCATCGTCATTGCCGAATTTCGGAGTTTTGTTGAGCAATCGGTCTCTCAGCTTTTCATACCCGACGAAGTTTTTCTTCAAAGCTTCCAGCATTTCCTCCCAGGTAACAAGCTTCTGGTCATAGATGTTGTACTTCAAGGCCGAGAGGATATCAGTGATAGAGCCAAGTCCCACGCCCTGAATGTAGCGGGTATTGTACCTGGCCCCTCCATTATGGTAATCTTTGCCTTTGGCCACACAATCATCAATGAACAACGAAAGGAAAGGTGCCGGCAGATAAGTGGCAAAAAGTTTTTCAATGACATTGTTTCCCCTTATCTTGATATCTATGAAGTAGCGCATCTGTTTTTCAAAAGCCTGGAGCAGTTCGGCAAAGGTCTTAAAGTTTCTTGGGTCTCCAGTTTCTAGCCCAATCTTTTTTCCCGTTCTCGGGTCTACTCCGTTATTCAGGGTTATCTCAAAAACTTTCGGAATGTTGAAATATCCGGTCAGGATGTAAGCTTCCGTGCCAAAAGCACCAGCTTCCACGCAGCCGCTGGCCCCGCCTCGCCGAGCATCTTCCACCGTTTTTCCCTGTCTGACCAGTTCCTGGACAATGGCGTCGGTATTGAAAATAGAGGGCTGCCCGAAGCCCGTTCGGACAATCTTTAGAGCGCGCAGCAGAAGAGAATCCGGGTTTTTGGCACTTACCTGGACCATGGAGCTGGGCTGGAGAATACGCATTTCTTCAATGACATCAAGAATCAGGAAAGAAAGTTCATTGACTGCATCGCGGCCATCCGGCGTCAGCCCACCAACGTTGATGAGAGCAAAGTCAGTGTAAGTGCCGCTCTCTTCAGCCGTCACTCCCACTTTTGGTGGCGCTGGCTGATTGTTGAACTTGACCCAGAAAGCCTGAAGCAGTTCTTTAGCTTGCTCCCGGGTTAGTGTACCTTCTTCCAGCCCTTTTTTATAAAAGGGATAAAGGTGCTGATCGAGACGTCCGGGGTTAAAAGAATCCCAGGTGTTGTATTCAGTGGTAACGCCCACATGGACAAACCAGTAATACTGCAAGGCTTCCCAAAAGTCTCTTGGGGCATAGGCCGGAACCCATTCGCAGGTGGCCGCAATTTTTTCCAGTTCTTTCTTCCGCTGAGGGTCTTTTTCCTTTTCGGCCATTTCTCTGGCTAACTGGGCGTGACGGCGGGCGTAAGTGATCAGAGCCTCAGCGCAAATGGCCATGGCTTCCAGCTCTTCTTTCTTATCCAGAGCCTCCGGGTCCCGATAAAAATCCAGCTGGCTCAAAGATTCCTGAATATCCTTTAGGATGTCAAGTAACCCCTTCCGGTAGATTTTATCCCCCAGCACTGTATGACCAGGCGCACGCTGTTCCATGAATTCAGTGAAAATGCCAGCCTCATAGGCTTCTTTCCATTCCGGTGTCATCTGAGCAAATATGCGGTCCCGCATGGCCCGACCGCGCCAGAAAGGAATAATTTCCTCATGGTAAATTTTCAGCGTTTCTTCATCAACGGCATAACTGGTTTTAGGGCGGGAATTCAGGGTCTCTAGGTCTTCCAGGGTGTGACAGCATACTTCTGGATAGGTGGGCGTGGCCTTATGAGCCGGGCCTCTTTCGCCGACTATCAGCTCACCATCATCTATAAAAATCTTCTTCTTTTCCATTAAAGCTTTAAAAACCAGAGCCCGCTGCTTGGCAAATGAAGCAGCCTGTGCCTCTGGACTCCGGTAGACCTCTGTCACAATCCTGGCCCGCTCTGGAGTGATAGATGGACTGGTATTGAGAGATTGTTCTCTTAATTTTTTTATTCTCTCGTTCATCTTCATCCTCCCTTTTTGGCTTTAAAGCCTCTGTCCTGGAAAAATTTGACTACCCCGTTTATATTTTCTTCCGTCGGGGAGTTAAAAACCACAAATTCGTTTTCTCTTCCCAGCCGACGAAATTTCTCCACCCCGCCTTTATGGTAGGGCAAGATATTTATCAATTTTACATTTTTTAAACTAGCCAGAAAATCTGCCATCTCTTCCAGGTTTTCTCCATCATCGTTAACTCCGGGAATAAGAGGAAAACGGGCCCAAACTGGCACCTGAGTTTTGGAATCAAAAACCCGGAAATTGTGCAAAATTAGCTGATTGGAAACGCCCGTAAATTTTTTATGCTTTCCCTCATCCATTAACTTCAGGTCAAAAAGCACCAGGTCAGATTTTCCGGCTACCCTCAAAAACGTCTCCTCAGGTGCATAACCAGAGGTGTCCAGGGCCACATGTACCCCCCGCAGCTTAAGCTCATCAATAAGGGCCTCGGTAAACTCCGCCTGTAAAAGTGGCTCACCCCCCGTTAGGGTTACTCCACCACCCGACTGGTCAAAAAAGGACCGGTCTTTTTCGATTTCAGTGACTATTTCTGCTATGGTAGCTTCCCACCCAACGATTTGAATAGCATCCCGGGCGCAGGCTTTGATACAATCGCCACATAGAGTACATCTGGAGTGGTCAGCCACCACTTCCCCATCTGGTTCCTGAGAAAGAACACCATGCCGACAGGCCCTTAGGCAATCACCACAGCGAGCACATCGGCTGGGCAGAAGCATCAGCTCTTTTTCTGGGGAAATGCCTTCCGGATTATGACACCACAAACAGTGCAGAGGGCATCCTTTAAAAAAGACCGTAACTCTTATACCTGGACCATCGTGCACAGCGTAGCGCTTGAGGTCAAAAAACGTTCCTTTCATATTTACACCGGTTCTAATATATCACATATCAGTTAGGTTATCAAGAAAAACATCTTTGCTTTTTGCTGGCAAGGGATACTCAGTACATCTATTTTCAGGCTATTTTTTTTTTTTAATTAAATAAATTAATTTTTTGCCTCATGGTTCCAGGGATTTTGACTGCTGATAAAAAATAAGCCTTGTGGTAACAAAATAATTTATTAGCCTCTTGAGAAAAGTATAAAACGCGGCAACGTTAACACAAAATTCTGCCTTTTACTAACCACCTTACTCTGTGATTTAATTCCCGAATCGGGACCAAGGTAAAAAAATAATAAATTTGTAAGCTTGTCAACGATGTTCTCCTGGCAAGATGCTTATTACCTTAAGAGGTTAAGACCAGAAGAATCTCTATTTCGTGTAAAACTTGAAGATGGTCAGGCTCTGGTAAGTTTCTCCAGGCCGGAGAATTGAGGAAGGGAAATGGGGGTTGTTCGGTGTATCAGGAAAGTGCTGGGGCTCCAAACAAAAAGCAGCATATTTCCCGTAAATCTTCCCGGCCTTTCCTTTTATTGACCCATCCAGAAAGTTTCCGGAGTAAAACTGGAGGCCCGGCTCAGTAGTATATAGCTCCATTAACCTTCCCGATACTGGCTCAAACACCCTAGCCGCCAGGTTTAAAACCCCCTGATGGTCCAGCACATAATTATGATCGTAACCGCCAGGCACCTGGTCCATCCTCTCTCCTATCTTTGTCGGCTGCCGGAAGTCAAACGGCGTGCCGTTAACCTCAGCCAGCTCGCCAGTAGGAATCAACCCCTGGCGTACCGGAAGATAACGAGAAGCCCAGATTTGTAGCTCATGGCCCAGAATATCACCTTCTCCCTGACCGGCCAGATTAAAATAGCTGTGGTGAGTTAGATTTACATGAGTGGTTTTATCGGTTTTAGCCAGATAGGAAATATGAAGCTCATTATCATCTGTTAAAAGATAATTAACCTGGCAATCTAAGTTTCCAGGATAGCCCTCTTCTCCATCAGGACTTAAATAATGGAATTTTATTCCCGCTGAATGAGAATTTCCTACCAGCTGCGCTTCCCAGATTACTTTATCAAAGCCTTTTATTCCTCCATGGAGATGACTTTCTCCCTCATTTTTAGCCAGCTGATATTCTTTTCCTTCCAGAACAAACCGCCCACCGCCAATTCTATTGGCATACCTGCCAATAGTGGCGCCAAAATAAGGGTTATTTCCCAAGTATTCTTCAAAAGTATCAAAACCCAGGGTTATGTCTGCCAGCTGGCCCTGCCGGTCTGGAACAAAAAGAGAAATCAACGTGGCTCCATAATTCATCAGCACCGCTTGCAGGCCGTGGCTGTTTTCCAGCTTAAAAAATTTTATTTCTTTGCCTTCAAGGGCTGCTACCGTCTCTTCTTTCACCGTCATCTTGTTACTCCAGATTTTTTTTAATTATTAAGCTATCAAAATTAGCAAATTTTGATCAATTTAACAACCATTAAGAAATATACTTCCCAAAAATTTTCTTTCCTCCTAAAGGTCTATCTTTAAATACTTAATGGACTTCCGCTTTCTTGCCAGGAATAATTTGTGGTTATAACTCAAAGGTAAAATTATCTGTAGCAACAAGCTGAACCAAATCTTTCGTCTATGATTGAAATCAAAAAGCTCTCCATTTAGCAGAAAAAAAGACAAACGAGTCTGTTCTTCACGTTTAAATAAGATTGCGGGATTAAATAAATTTAAAATCGACAGAAAAAACCATTAAACAACCAAAAATCAGCCTGGTTAACAGCTAACCTTCTCCTTTAATGTTTTTTTGCTGCTTCCATTTTCTTTTTCAGCTCAGGCTGCTCCGAGTTGAGCTCTATTGATTTTTGCCAGACGGCCAGAGCTTCTTCCTTCCGTCCTACTTTAAGATAACAATCACCGATTAAATTTAGCAGGTTGATATCTGTCCCGTAATGGTTAACTGCTTTATCCAGCACCTCTATAGCCCGTTCGTATTTTCCACTTTCAAAAAGAGCCTGTCCGACCATAAAATAAGTTTCGTAGGCGGCTGCTTTTTCCCGGTTCAGAAAACGGTCGAGAAGAGCTGGAACTTTATCATATTCCTTCTGAGCTACATAAACTCTTGCCAGTGCCATGGCCAGTTCTTCTGTCTCGGGCGAGGCCGCTACGGCTTTTTCCAGTGTCGTTCTTGCTTCCGCCAGCCGTCCGAGATGATAAAGCTGTGTGCCTATGATGTAGCCGTAATAAGCATTGTCGAGAGAAGGCAGCACCCGCGAGAGCACCCAAGGCCGCGGCAAAGCTTCCAGGTAGCTGACATCAAACTCTTCTTTCGTGGTGATCTGTTCATGACCGTTGACAAGCAGAGAGACGTTTAAAAAATAATGAGCAGGTTGAAAATCGTTTAAAGGGAAAACCTGGATAACCTCAGGCAGGGTGTCAACTTCCCTGAGAGGAACAATTTTTTCCCGGAAGAGCTGCTGTTCCTGTCCCTTCATTATTTGAAATTTCAGACTGGCTTTATCTTTCAACTCTTCTGTCAGGCCATGAACCTGGAGGACCACAGCCAGTTCTTCTCTGGAAGCAAAAACCCGGTTAGCCTGAAGATAAAGCTGATAATTCCCGAGCATAAAAGCTTTTACCCGACCACCTGCTTCTACCGGTGATATTTTATAAGCCAGTATCGGACTGGACATTTCTACTCCGGAGCGGCCGGGAATTCTAACAGTCTGCTCCAAACTGGTAAACTCTTTAGAAGCTTCATTCTTCAGAAGCACAGAAAGCTTATATTCGCCGGGAACGCAGGGGAAAACGTCATAGATAGCCACCGGCTGACTGGCCCTCTCTTTCATCTGGGTTTCTGTCATCTGCACAGGATAATTTTTTTCATATTGATAAACCAGGCGGCCATCAAGAGTGCTAAGTGTTCCGTTCAATTTCAAGTTGGTCATAAAACGATTATCATACTGATTAACAGAAAGCCGCTTCGGCTCCAGGACATAATTAATAAAATAATACCCCTGAGGCACCTTGCTAACTTTCACCAGATAATCACTGTCCAGGTAATTAGCCGTATATTCAACTTCCACAATATCCTTGTATTCAAAAAATTTCCGAGCATACTTATCCTCAACCATTTTTCTGGGGGTCAGTTCAATCTGGCGGAGCAGCAGGTCAGAAGAAAGGGTTGGACGTCCGAGGCTCTGATTCTCCTCACCAGGTATTAACGAAAGGGAAACATTGGCCAAGATAGGATCAATCTGTCTTAATTGCTCATAAGCTTTCATATAATCGGCCGGATCTCCCCAGTAACCTGTCAACAGAGCCTGGGGGCCATCATTGACCGGGCTGTAAAGACGCATTTCCCCTGTACCCTTTTCCTGAAAGAAAAGAAGGTTAAAACCGGCAGGTAAACCAAGATCTGTCTTTCCCTGATAAAACCAGATTTCACAGTTATAGACTTCAGATTTGCCGTCAATATGCTGTATATCATTTGGGGGACCAAGAATGATATAAATCCGGCCGCGGTCTGTTTTCCAGCCAGGCTTGGTGCTTTCCCGACCAAAATACTTATTGACATATTCCAGTCTTTTATAATGTTCTGTTTTAAACTCATTTTCCTCAGTTTCCGGAACTGGATCCCTATGCTTCCAGAAGGCTTCAATAAACATCTCTCTTTCCCGGTCGTTTTTTAGCTTTAAGAAAATTTCTCTTTCGACCGGGGTGATGATATACACCACTTCTTCCTCCAGCCACTTACGGTATTTTTCAGGCAGCTTTTCTTTTGACTTTTTCTTTCCTTCAGCCGATTTAGCTTTCTGTTGGAAATAGCCAGAAGAATGATCTATCGATGCTTCCGCAGAGAAAACAATGCTTATCACCAGTAAGCTAAGAAACGTTATCACCAGAATTGCGTTGGAAATCTTCGCCGTCTTTGGTCTTAACTTTATCATTTAATCATCTCCTGAATTATTAGCCTAGCCATTTTCGAAATTATAGCATTTTCCACTTTAAGGTTTTATTTCATTCTGGCTCGGGTAGTAGTTATCGGTAGATAATACTGATAACATAAATATCTACCTTTAGGTTTCAGAGAAACCCATGACCCACTCTCTACAGCTTAATTTGCTCAATCTTCAATCCTGAAAGCAATCACCTGAACTGACTGCTCCATCACTCACAGCTGTTAACCAATTCTTTAATCAGATGAATATTTTGCTGGATGACTTTCTTTCCCAGTCGGACTACCTTTTTTATCCTGGTAAAATCAAAAGTATCCACGTTGGGATTTATGTTAATAATCAGATCTGCCTCAGGAAGTTTGCTTTCCGTTGAATCCGCCAGCATCACCTGAACCAGACGATGAACCATGACAAAGGTAGCGTCTATTTTGCTGGCTGGCATTTTCTTAAGGGGTCTATGCACATCAGGAGCAAAGACTCTGGTCGCACCCAGTTCCCGAGCCAGGCGGACCGGAACATTATTAAGCAGTCCGCCGTCCACCAGAAACATCCCTTTAAATCGAGCTGGTTCGATAATAAACGGATACGCTATGCTGGCTCGCAAAGCTTTAAAAAGGGGACCGCTGGTGAAAGCGACTTCTTTTCCACTTACCAGGTCCACGGCGTTGCAGCCAAACCTCACTGGCAATTCCTCTATCAGCAGATTTCCTACCAGCTCTTTTAAGCTTTTTTCCAGCACGTCACCCTTTTCTCCCAAACGGCGAATTAATTTTTTCTGGTAGGAGTCAAGGAGCAAAAACTGCATTAGCTTATCCGGCATGGGTAACTTAGCCTTTCTGAACCTGGCCAGCCGGCTGAAGCTCAGCTCCTCGCTTATCTCCTCTATTTCTCGCGGCAGGTAACCGGCCACAAAAAGACCGCCCACAATAGCACCCATAGAAGTTCCGGTGATAATAGGCGGAACTAGGTCATTTTCCAGCAACACCTCCAGCACGCCAATGTGAGCTAGGCCACGGGCACCACCACCCATTAATACCAGACCCCAGCTCTGATTTTGGTTCATTTTTTCTTTTTTCTCTTTTATTCTAGCTGACATTTTTCTTTCCTTTTAATTTAATTTTATTCAGATAAATTTTTCTTTTAAACTTCAAAATTATTTTTCCCGCTTCTATTTCAGTTTACAACTTTTCGGCAAAAATTGCCTGCCTTTTATTTCTCCTGCTATTTAGTTTCTAAACTTTTTCCACCATTCGCCCAACTTCTCTTTTCTCTGGGTTTCCTTGTCAAAAAGCTGGTTTATCAAGCGCCAGGCTTTTTGGCATCTCATATGGTTTCTCTAGGTAGCAATTGCTTTTATAAATAAGCAGATTATCTTCTTTCCAGCGTTATTCCGTTTGTTTGTCCTTGAAATATTCATACCTTCTCCAGCGAGAACGAACTCTAGCCACTTCCTTGCCTGAAGCCAGGTTGAAGACTTGCTGCACCCAGAAACCATCTGGAGAAGCAGGCTTCTGACTGATGACTTCAATCTCATCTCCATAGAAAGCTTCCGCCCGGTAGTTTATTTCCAGTTCTTCCGGCCGCGAAGAAAAGAGGACCTCCTGCGGCAATCCCTCTAAAGCCCAGCGGGAATAAACCACGTTGTTCACATGCCGGTTATAATCAAGGTCTTCAAAAAAAACCCGGAAAATAGCTTTGTGGTCAAGAACTTCTACGGCTGGAAGTTGAGGGAAATCATCTTCCAGAGCTCTTTCCTGAAGCACCAATTCATCCGGAAACAGGTTTTCAACCTTGACCGGGCGCCGGCTCTGCAGGTCTATAATCATCCAGGAGCTGGTGGCCACCAAGATGGGCGCCTGTTTTTCATCCACTACCTCATAATCTCTCAAGGCAAAATAACTATTTTTACCTGAAGCCCAGGTGCTGACGTAAATTTTTTCCGAGAGACTGGGATAGCGTTTTACTTTCAGATGATACCGCGAGACTACCCAGGTAACCCCCTTTTTAAACAAATCGAAGACAGAAAATCCTTCGCGAATAGAATGGAGGCGGGCCGCATCCTGAAGGTAATTCATCAGGGCTGATAAATGGGCTTGACCCAGGTAGTCAGTATCAAAACTCAAAATTTCATACTGACTCTTGAATTTTAGCTCTTTAGTCCTACCCATGTTTTACCTCAAAAACAAAGCTCCTTAATCGGAGCCATAATCTGGCTTGCTGGAAGGACTCCAGCCAATACAATAAAATTTTTAATTGAGCCTATTCTGCTCGCCATCTTTTATAATATTAAATCATTATACTAAAAATGCCATCCTTCAAATCAGTTGTCTGTTAAGGGGCCGGCTAAAAAGTTCATGAAAGTAAATAAAGAAAATATTAAAATATCGCTATGAAAAGAAGGGATTTTATAAAAACTACGGCTGTAGGGTTGGTCACACCTGTGCTGGCTCCTTCCCGAATATTTTCCCATCCCGCTCCCAGCGATTACATTCAGGTGGGCTGTATTGGCGTTGGTCGGCAGGGACAGGCTGATATGCTGGAACTTCTCTACCGCGGGCTGGAAGCAGGGGCGCGGGTAGTGGCTGTGTGTGATGTAGACCGCCACCGGGCGGAAAATGCCGCCTGGTTAGCGGAAAAAACTTACACCCGGGAACTCGGTTTAAACCGTTATCAGGGGATAAAAATTTTCCACGACTTTCGTGAACTTCTGGCCTTTAGGGAGGTAGATGCCGTGATTATTGCCACCCCGGATTTCTGGCATGGCATAAATGCTATCATGGCCGCCCAAGTCGGGAAAGATATTTACGTGGAAAAACCTTTAACTTATTCACTGGTTGAAGGCCAGAAGCTGGTAAAAGCTGTAAGAGAAAAAAAAGTTGTTCTCCAAGTCGGTTCTCAGCAACGTTCTTCCATCTATTTTTTAAAGGCCTGTGAAATTGTGCGCAATGGTCTTATCGGCCAGCTGCAGAAGATTACCGTCTGGCTGCCCGAGGATAGCGGGCATGGCGATCCAGGACCAATGCCTGTACCGCCAAACCTTGATTATGATTTCTGGCTCGGCCCAACGCCTGAAGCACCCTATTCTGAAGACCGGGTGCATCCGCAGATGAGTTATGACCGCCCGGGCTGGATGCAAATTGAAACTTACGACCGCGGCATGATTGCCAACTGGGGAGCGCACATGATTGACATCGCTCAGTGGGGTAACGCCTCTGAGTTGAGCGGGCCAGTTTCCATTATAGCTCAGGCCGAATTTCCAGAACGCGGGCTGTTTAACGTTCATACTAAATTTAAAGCCGAAGCCACTTACGCTGATGGAACAACAATGGTAATGGAAACTGGTGAACCGGCTGGAGTGCGTTTTGAAGGCACGGAAGGCTGGGTGTTTGTCAGACGCGAAGGGCTTCAGGCTTCCAGGCCCGAAATTCTCAATTACCAGGTGAGTTCCGGTCAGGTAAAACTCTATCAGAGCTCAAACCACATGAAAAATTTCCTGGAATGCGTGCGTACGAGAAAGGACCCGGCTGCTCCAGTGGAAGTAGGTCATCGATCTAACAGCATCTGTATAATTACTCACATTGCTATGAAGCTCGGACGCAAGCTGAGCTGGAATCCAGAAAAAGAGCAGTTTATAGGTGATGAACAAGCCAATCAAATGCTTGATTATCCTCACAGGAAGCCCTGGACAATTTAGAAAAAAACGCAGATTGCTTTTTGCTGAAAACATTTCGCAATGATATTTAGGCAGTTAATAAAATGATAATTTACTCTTTGCAGAAATACTGCTTTTTTTGCAAACATAGCGAGCGAAAAATTCAAGTTTTAAAATAAAATATGAAAAGGACGTTATCATGAATAAAATTAGCAGAAGGCATTTCATTAAAGCAGGAATGGCAAGTAGCCTAACCAATTTGATGGGGAAGCTTGCTATTTCAGCCAACAAGAAAAAAATTGGCCAGAGAGAAAGGCCAGCCGAAATTCCCGAAAAGCATCTGTCTTTTTCCCTTGGGCTGGCTTCTTACACCTTTCGCGCCTTTAGCTTAGAGCAGACCATAACCATGACCAAAAGGCTTGGACTGGAAAAAATATGCCTGAAGGACGTTCATCTTCCGCTTACAGCCAGCGAACAAGAGATAAAAAAGGCGGCAGAGAAAATTAGAACCGCCGGACTTAACCTTTATGCCTGTGGTGTTGTTTACCTGGAAAGACCAGAAGAAGTCGAAAGGGTTTTTACCTATGCCAGAATTGCAGGGTTGAGTATAATCGTTTCTTCCCCCCGGCCTGAGCTGTTGCCTCTCCTTGAAAAAAAAGTAAAACAAACAGACATTAGCTTAGCCATCCACAATCACGGGCCTGGCGATAAATATTATCCCACACCGGCTGATGCTTATGAAAAAATTAAAAGATTTGATCAGAGAATTGGTCTCTGCCTGGACATCGGACATGCTGCCCGGGCAGGAATTAACCCTTCAGAAGCAGCTCAAAAATTCTCTGACCGGTTGTTGGATGTACACCTCAAGGACGTCAGTTCCGCCAGTCCGGAAGGACATACCGTAGAAATGGGTCGCGGGGTAATCAACCTGGCAGAATTTCTGCAGATGATTGTCAGGCTGAATTATCATGGCTCTCTATCCTTTGAATATGAAAAAGACGAGAAAGACCCGCTACCCGGGCTGGCAGAATCAGTCGGCTACGTCCGCGGCCTGCTGGCCGGGCTTGAGCTATCTGAGCCAGTTCACCACGATACCGGCAAACCCTTCCAGGCCGGTGAAAAAGTTTAAAGCTGATGGCTGTTTGGCTCCGTCCATCACCAGGTCAGTAAATCCTTTCCCGCCGGGGAAAAAATTCAGACCCGAAAGCTGTCACCCAGGACAGGCTAAAGCTGCAGTAATTCTTGAATTCTTGGCTGTAAATTAAACTAAAATTATCATTACTTATGATAAAATTTAGTAAAATTTCGCTAGAGGAGGGAGAAGATGGAATTTTTTGATTTAATAAAAGCTCGCTACAGCGTTCGGGCTTACCGGCCGGACCCGATAAGTGAAGAAAAACTCCAGAGAATACTGGAAGCAGCCCGGCTGGCACCCACGGCGGCCAATCGTCAGGCTTTCAAACTTATAATCACTAAAACAAAGGGCCGAGAAGAAGAGTTAAGGCGCCTGTATCACCGGGAATGGTTTATCCAGGCTCCACTCATCATCGGAATTGTCGCCACTCCAGAGCTGGCCTGGAAGCGTCGCGATGGCAAAAACTACGCCGATGTTGATGCTGCTATCGTTATGGACCATTTGATTCTGGCCGCAGCAAACGAAGGCCTGGGCACCTGCTGGATTGGGGCTTTTGACCCGGCCGTGGCCCGGGAAATTTTTGCTCTGCCTGAAAACGTAGAACCCGTTGCTTTTACCCCACTCGGCTATCCAGCAGACTCGCCTCAACCGAAAAAAAGGAAATCACTGTCTGAACTGGTCTGCTATGACCGCTGGGCCTGAAAAAACCTGATTATTATGGCTCAGGTTTCAGTCTTAATTTTCTGAAACAGGTCAGAAAGTGTTCAGTCCTGCTTTATTTTTTAAAAATTTTCCGGCTTGTTCAATTTAAGCGGGTCTTAATAAAAAGGGAAAACCAAGAAGACCAGCAGGTCCCACACCGTATGACTGATAATATTGGAAAGCAGTGAATTAAACTTAAGATACTGGAATCCCCACCAGCACCCTCCAACCAGAGCCGCCACCACCAGTAACAGATTCCCTGAACCCAGATGAACTGCCGCATAAAGCGCGGCCACGGCCAGCATTCCAGGCCATCTTCCAAGCTTGACCGCCCAGTGCCGCTGGAGAAAACCTCTCCACCAGAGTTCTTCACCTGGCCCAATAATTAAGACTAAAAAAATGCCAATGCGCCACTGGCTGGTTCCGTATTTTAAAGCATAAACTGAACGCAGCAGCTCAGAGCTACCAGGCCAGAAGTTATGAACCAGATGGTTGCCAGCCAGGAAAATAACATAAAGCATCGCGGCTGAACCCAGCCCCAGACCTACTGCCGTCCAGACTCTTTCTTTGAAATCCCCGTAAACCAGCAAACCAAAAAGCGGGTCTAATTTCAGTCCAGCTGTCAGCAAGACCAGTATGGTCACCGAAAACAGCGACCAGAAATCCAGGCTCAGGAAAGATTTACCGGAAAAAACCAGAAAAAATAAAACTGCAGAAACAGCCGTGGCTAAATAAATTTTGTTATCAGATAGAGCGCCCATAATTCTCTCAGAAGCAAAAAATTCAGTTTATCCAGAGGCTCAACCACAAACCCACCACTGACAGCAAACCAAAAAGCAAATTATACCTAGCCGTTGCCCCATCCAGAGTTATAAAATTTATTTTCTGCTCAGGTTCATGCCTTTTTAATGCTATCCTCCAGAGCTTTAAAGCTTCAGGAAAAGCCAGCAGGACAAGCAGCAGGCTCCAGGGCAAAGCCGGGAAATCAAAACCAAACAAGCGTGGAACCAGGACAAACCCAATCATCAGTAGAAGAGCACCAAAGATTAATTTTCCGTAGTAAATCAGACTGAGCCTATCACCCAGAAGTCCAGCCATTGTCACAACCTTTTTTTCTCGGTCCGAAACAATATCCCGCCAGTTGTTGGCATGCAGAATGGCAGCTACCAGCAGCCCCTGAGGCACGGCCCACATGACCGGAAGCCAGGAAAACTGGCCGGTCTGCACTACCCAGGCACCCAGTGAACCCAGCAGGCCAAAATTTATAAAAACCACCAGGTCACCAAGGGCCGCTGCTTTTAGCCAGGGATAAGCAGCCCCCAGCATCAGACCTACTAAACCCAGGTAAAGTACCAGTAGTCCCCGAAGGTAAACCAGCCAGAGTCCGATGGCCACGCCTAAAGCAAAAAGTAACAGCGAGCCCTGAAAAACCTGCTTATCAGTCAGGAGTCCGCGGACAATGGCTCCACTGACTGGTGTAACTTCACGGTCCAGACCCCGCTTCCAGTCCATAACATCAGACAGCATGTTGGCTGCAGTATGGAGGATGGCCATTCCTACAAGCGTCAGCAGCAAAAGCCAGAAATTTAATTTTACCCAGCCAACGGTTGCCGCCAGAGAACTGCCAAACAAGACTGGAACGATGGAAGCCGGCAAAGCCCAGGGCCTGGCGGCCACCAACCATTTCTTCCACCATGTTCTTTTTTCTGCCTCTTTAATTTCTGACATCTCCTCGTCCTGCACGTTTGTAAACCCGAATAATCAGATTAAATTGTTCTAAGCTTTTTTAGCTATTTTAATTTTTCCACCAAAAATATTTTATTCTTTTCTTCAAAAATTTGCTTTTTTTTTATTATTTACTTTTCACCCATCTCCGTTAGTTTTTTCCAGCTCCACTACTTAAAAGGCTTTCTTTCCTTACCTCCATCAACCATGGTTATTTTCTACGCTTGTTAGATTTTAACAAAAATCCATTTCCCGGATAATGTTAAATCCCATACTGGGAAAATTATGTGCACGCAACCAGGTTTCTACACTCTGAAAGTTTTTTCAAAAACCAAGCGCCAAAAAAGACCCGTTTCCCCAGATTGTTCTCAGACCAAAACATTTTTAGCCAGGCCTCAGATAGAGGCTTCCAAGATAAGTCCACCAAATCCATTCCGCTTTCGCTATTTCATTCTTCTTAGCTTTATTCCCTTTGGCTTCCCATTTTCTCCAGCCGTCTTTAACTCAGGACCCGTTCCCCTTAGACTCCCACCCCGCAGCCATTTATCCCCCGCGGCACCACTCTTATCTCTATCCTTTTCATTTCAGTTGAGCGAGAGGCCCGATTTTAATAAAATCAAGAAAGAGACTTTACCTGAGGAGAAAAAAAATGACAATAACCCGCCAGCAATTCCTTAAATACTTTGGCCTGGGAATTCTGTCCACCACCCTGGTTGAGAAGCTCTCGGCTGCTTCACCACGCCTTGCTTCCTCCCGCGAAGAAGTGAAAAAGATGAAGATTAAAAAAATTGAGATATACACCTTTGACGTGCCGCTCATCGAGCCCTTCCGCATTGCCATCGGCACCATGTATGCGGCCAACGATGTTCTGGTTAAAATCATCACCGACAGCGGACTTTACGGCCTGGGTGAAGCTTGTCCATTTCCGCCGATAACCGGCGAAACGCAGGAAAGCAATATCGCTGCGGCCAAAGCCATAAGAGAAATTCTTCTGGGCAAAGACCCTCTGACCATTGAAGCTCTGATTGACAGTCTGGGAAACATTGTTCATGCCAACCCCAGTGCTGTGGCTGCTTACGACATGGCTCTTTTTGACTTGCTGGGCAAAGCCGCCAACCTACCGCTTTACAAATTGCTTGGTGGCTACCGCTCCAGCTTTGAAACCGACATGACCACCGGTCTTAACACACCGGAGAAAATGGTGGCCAGCGTTAAAGAAAGCCTGGCTCAGGGCTACCGCCAGATTAAAATTAAGGTTGGCGAAGACCCGGACCTGGACGTCAAGAGAGTGGCTGCCGTGCGGGAAGCCATTGGACCTGAAGTTAAGCTGCGCCTGGACGCCAACCAGGGCTGGAGTGTGCCAGGGGCCATTTCTGCTCTCAAAAGGATGGAACCTTTTCATGTTGAGTTCTGCGAGCAGCCGGTCAAGGACTCTGACCTCTACGGCATGAAGCAGGTCCGCGCTCAATCACCGGTGCCTATCATGGCCGATGAATCACTTTTTAGCCCAGCAGATGCAATAAAATTAATTAAAGAAGAAGCCTGCGATTATTTTAACATCAAGCTGATGAAGGCTGGCGGTATTCTCAATTCCCTCAAGATTGCTCATGTGGCGGCCGCGGCCAACATCAAATGTATGGTCGGCTGCATGCTGGAAACCAGACTCGGTCTGACGGCTGCTGCCCACCTGGTCGCCAGCCAGAAAAACATTGTCTTTGCTGACCTGGATGGAAATTCCGAGCACAAAATTGACCCGGTAGTAGGTGGCATTAAGATCGAGAAAGGCACGATTTACCTGCCAGAAGAACCAGGTCTGGGCTGCGAGGTTGACAGCAGCTTCCTTAAGAAAATGAAAAGCTTTTAAACGGGGGACACTATACTCATTCCCCAATTATTTTCTCAATGGTCAGGAAAATGAACGCTAAAGAAAAAGTTAAATGGGGCATCCTGGGGTGTGCCGGCATTGTTGAAAGGACCTTTCTCCCGGCCATTAAAAAAGTCAGCCAGGCTGAAGTCATCGCCATCGCTTCCAGAGACCCCAAAAAAGCACGCGCCTGGGCAGAAAAATTCCAGCTAAAAAAATCCTACGGGTCCTATGAAGAGCTTCTGGCGGACCCGGAAATTGAAGCTGTTTACAATCCTCTGCCCAACCATCTTCATCATCCACTGACCATTCAGGCGCTTAGAGCGGGAAAGCACGTTCTTTGTGAAAAGCCCCTAGCCCTGACATCCACCCAGGCCCGGGAGATGTTCTCAGAAGCGGGAAAAAACCAGCGGCTATTAATGGAAGGTTTTATGTACCGCTTTCATCCCCGCCTGTTAAAAGCCAAAGAAATTTTGGATGCCGGCCTCATCGGCCCGCCTCGTTTTCTTCGCGCCACTTTTCATTTCTTCTTAGAGCGCCAGTCAGAGAATTATCGCTGGTACCCACAGTATGGTGGAGGGGCGCTTTATGATCTTGGTTGTTACACCATCAACGCTGCCCGGCTGGTTTTTGAAGCAGAACCAGAAGAGGTGTTGGCTAGGGCTCATATGGACGATAAAACTGGAGTGGACCTGACTACTTCTTTGCTGTGTATTTTCCCGGGTTCGCGCCTGGCCCTTCTTTCCTGCAGCTTCGAGCTTGAATTTGAAAGTTCGCTGGAAATCTCGGGCCCCGGTGGACAAATTACCCTCAACCGGGCTTTTTCGGCCAAAGATCTGGAAACGGAAATTCAGATTTTCCGCCAGAATAAGACAGAAACCATAAAATTCCCGCCTGCCGACCAATTCCAGCTGATGATTGAACACTTCAGCAGCTGTGTTCTCCGGGGAGAAAGGCCGTTAATCGATTCCCGTGATTCAATAGGAAATATGACGGTCATAGAACTGGCTCTCAGGCAAGTTAAATAATCTCAAAATGTAAAAGCAAACCGCAGAACAAAAATTTATTCCCTGCCTATTTCCTGGCGCTAAAGAAAAATTGTCCTCTCCGGAATTATTGCCTCTTATTTGAAAAATTATTACAAATTAATACCAGGAAACTTGATTCTACCGATACCGAATTCGTTATTCTGTTTTCTTCAAAACTTACTAATAAAACGTTTTTTTAACGCATCAGGGAAATTATTTATAAATAGACAAAAACTTCTTCCGCTTAATCACTTCGCCGTTACCTGACAAACACCTTAACGAACCCGGCCCAGCCATATTATCAGCTTATTGCTATCTTCTGTCAGCCAGACCAAAAATCATTGGTTTTCTTCAGCCCAGACCATTTCGTAGTACTTCTGCACCTGACCTTTTAGAAGCCTCAACCGCTCTAGCACAGCCTGGTCACCGCCAGCATACTCAATCATCAAGCGGCCTTCTTCAAAACACATCTCATCATGTAGCGGCAGAACATGACGCAGGAGAAAATGAGCATAATTAACCAGCCTGAATGGACCGTAAACTCTGGGCAGCTGTCCAGCCAGGGTTTCCACCGCCACTGATGCTTCATCCTTGATGGCTTTAATCAGGTCCTGAAGCTCAAGAGACGGTGAAAATACTATAGTGTAATAACGGCCAAACTGGTCACTGTTTTCACAACTATGGCTATCGCTGATGCCCACGACCGGCAGGCGATACCCCTTACTCTTGGCCTCCATGTATTTTGCTAACTGCAAGTTGTTGACATCAACCCCCTGTAAATCCGGCCAGCCAAAACCGCTAATTAATTCCAGGGCATCAAACACCCTATTCTCGATAAGATAATCAACCAGGGCGTAGGAAATGTAGTTAGCATGGCCCGGCCGCCAGTAAGGATGGGCAAAAATCCCGAGCCCACCCCGTTCCCGGATTTTCTGAGCCGCCCAAACAGAAGAAGCATACTGAAACCTGTCCACATAGTCCGGAATTTTTCCCAGTCTGGCTATGATGGCCTGCACTTCCTGTCTGTAAGAAGAATCATTCTCGCCATAAAGGTCAGTTATACTTTCCCGAGCTCCGAAGCTGACGATGTGTACTGGATTATCCGGAGGATGAACTTCTTCGCCGGGATAGATTCTTAAATCAACCGGCAAATCTTTATAAAATTCCTTTGCTTCCACAGAACCGCCATACCAGCGATGGTCAGTAATAGCTATAAAATCAAGCCCCGCCCGGCGGCAGGCTCCTGCCACATAAGCCGGTGATTCCTGTCCGTCTGAACGGTAACTATGCAGGTGAAAATCGCCTTTATAAGGCCGCAGAGCAAAAAGGTCCGGTTTTAGAGAATAAACATGAAAAACTCCAATCTCCCGAACTTTTTCCTCGGAACTCACTTCTTCAAGGCGAAAGATATGTTCCTGCTCAGCTTCAAAATATCTGGTTATTTCAAAAACGTTATCCTTTGGCACGATTGGTTCTGCCGCAGCTTTCTTCCAGCCTGTTTGAAGAGCATAACGGCCAACTGGAGTATAAACCACCCGGTAGGTATAACCCGGTTTAGGGAAAGTTTCGTACCGGGCAACAATCCTGATGGTGAATTCCCTGTCAGCTGGAACTATTCGGGGAGAAACAAGAAAATATCTATCATTCCTGTTGACCTTCAGCCCGCTCGGGAGTGTAGGAGTAAATAAATTCTGCGCCGTCAGGCTCAAACCAAAAGCTAAAAAAAT
>JACIYK010000059.1 GCA_014359965.1 Candidatus Aminicenantota bacterium | reverse complement strand
AGCAGAGGAAGAGGTTTGTTTTCTTTTTCTGCGGTTTCTCGGGCCGCTTCTACGGCTTTTTTCATCATTTCCTGGCCACCGGAGGTATGAAGCGTTAGCATGGCTACTCCATGCCTGACAGCTGCCCGAACAGCCCCGGCCACGGTGTTCGGTATGTCGTGCAGCTTAAGGTCCAGGAAGACTTCTTTTCCGTAGCTTTTGACCAGAGCAATCATTTCTGGACCTTCGGCTGTGAAAAGCTCCAGCCCAACCTTGAAAACCCTGGCCTCAGGCAGCGATTCCAGGACCTTCTTGGCTTCTTCTTTGTTTTTCACATCAAGGGCTATGATAATCTTGCCGGCTAATTCTTGTTTCATGTTAGTTTACCTCTTTTTTTTGTATAATTAACTGCGGTCTTTCCTGAGCAGAAAAAATTTTTCGTTCAGCCCAACCGTTTCATATTTTTACGCAGCCAACCAGATTCGATATCTTTTCCACCCCGTGCTGCTCTGCCCAGTTTTTCAGGTCATTTATAATTTTAAGACAGACATCCGGGTCCACAAAGTTAGCCGTTCCAACCTGAACAGCTGAAGCTCCGGCCATGATGAATTCCAGGGCATCTTCGGCTGAGAAAATTCCACCCATGCCAATAACAGGCACAGAAACTGCCCTGGCCACCTGGAAAACCATCCGCACAGCTACGGGTTTAATAGCCGGTCCACTTAACCCGCCGAAAATGTTGTTAAGACGGGGGCGGCGGTTTTCGATGTCAATGGCCATGGCCAGAATGGTGTTGATGAGAGAAATGGCCTGGCTACCGGCCTCTTGTGCCGCCAAGGCTACCGAGACAATATCAGTCACGTTAGGGCTCAGTTTGGTGATTAAGGGAACAGAAGAAACCTCTTTAACTTTTTTTACCGTCCGGTAGGTGGCTTCGGGGTTCTGAGCCGGACAGCGCCCGCCTTCACGGACGTTGGGGCAGGAAATGTTTAACTCAAAGGCTGAAATGCCTTCATAATGATTCAGATATTCCGCTACCCTGGCGTATTCATCTTCATCTTCTCCGCAGACATTGACAATAATAGCCGTGTCTAATTGAGCCAGTTGCGGTAAAATCTCCTGGCAGAATTTTTCCACACCCACTCCCTGCAGACCGATGGAATTAATCAACCCGCAGGGTGTTTCCACCAGCCGGGGTGGTTTGTTTCCTTCGCGGGGAGAAAAGTACAATCCTTTGATCACAAACCCGCCGAGTGCATTCAGGTCATAGAAAGGTTTGAATTCCAGTCCGTAACCAAACGTCCCGCTGGCGGCCAGCACCGGGCTTTTTAGCTTTAAAAAACCAAGGTCCACTGACAGGTCAACCATTTTCTTTCTCCTGCCAGACGATTTCCTCCAGGCCAAAAACCGGTCCTTCCTGACAGATTTTCAGGTAAGAGGGCTGGCCGTTCCTTTTTATTTTCCTCACGCAACCAAAGCAGGCTCCAAAGCCGCAACCCATGATTGATTCCAGAGAGAATTCGGCCGGTAGGTTCTTCCGCTGGCACAGCTGGGCCAGGTTTTCCATCATGGCTTCTGGTCCGCAAGCGTAGAGAAAAGCAGGCGAGCGGGTAGCCAGAGTTTCCCCGACCAGAGCAGTCACCAGACCTGAGAAACCGGCACTCCCATCATCGGTAGAAACCATAACTTCTAGCCCCAGTTCCTTTAGCTTGTTGGTTAAAGGCAGGTCTTCTTTGGTGCGGCCTCCGTAAAATACGACAGGTTTTGCGCCAGTCTTCTTAAGTTTTCGGGCGAGAAAATACAGGGGGGCAATGCCCCGGCCGCCGCCCACGCAAAAAACTTCCTGTCCTTTTAGCTTTTGCTCAACCGTAAAGCCCCGTCCAAGTGGTCCCAGGAGGTCCATGGTTGAACCCACTTCTTTTTCAGCCAGCAAACGGGTGCCTGTGCCCGCTACCTGGAAGAAAATTTCCACCGCGCCGTTTTCCGCGTTGTGCAGGCTGATTGGTCTGCGGAGAAGAGGCGGCAGATGGTTGGAAACTTTAATCATCAGGAATTGACCTGGCTCAGCCCGGCCGGCTATTTCAGGCGATTCAATTCTAAACAGGTAATAATTGCCCCAGCTTTTCTTTTCTATTATTCTAGCCTGTCTATCTATCAGCATATGAACAAATCCTCAATACCTTGCCAAATAAATATCAGAAAATTGACGGTCTGGCAACGGGAAAATGCCTGCGACTAATAAAGCTATCGGGCGTTTTTCTTTTCCATCGATTTCCAGGTCATGGTTGTATTAATTTTTCCATTTTTTTATAATCTAATAATAAAGGATTATTTATATCAAGGAGAACTAATAAATGTTTATTTCCAGAAGAGCCCAGGAAATCCAGGCTTCTCCTATCCGCAAGTTAAAGCCATTTGCGGATGAGGCTAAAAAAAGAGGTATTCACATTTTTCACCTGAACATCGGGGACCCTGATATTCCTACGCCCAAGCCAGTTATTCAGGCCTTTCACGAATACCAAGGACCAATTCTTGGTTATGGACCTTCTCAGGGGTTTGAAGAACTGAGGCAGGCTATTGCTGATTATTTTGCCAGTTATGGCCTCAGCCTTTCTGCCGATAATGTTCTTATTACCATCGGCGGTTCAGAAGCCATTCATTTTTCATTTTCGGTTGTAGCAGACCCTGGCGATGAGATAATTATCCCCGAGCCTTTCTACACCAATTACAACGGCTATGCCACCTTTGCTGACGTTAAGATTGTACCCCTGCCGCTTAAAGTGGAAGATGGTTTCAGACTCCCACCAGCTGAACAAATTGAGGCTCTCATCACCCCGCGCACCAGAGCAATTCTACTTTGCTCCCCCAACAATCCTACCGGCACGGTCTATACAGAAGACGAACTGAGAAGAGTAGTGGAAATAGTCAAGAAGTACCGGCTCTTTTTAATTGGCGATGAAGTTTACAAGGAATTTGTCTATGATGGTCTCAGGCATAAGAGTATTCTGGAATTCAAAGAAATAGAAGAACAGGTCATTGTGGTGGATAGTATTTCCAAAAGGTTCAGTGCCTGTGGGGCGCGAATTGGAGCAGTGATTACCAGGAATCAGGACGTATACCAGGCTATTCTGAAGTTTGCCCAGGCCAGGCTTTGCCCGCCTTCGGTTGAACAGTATGCTGCGCTGGCGGCCTACCGCATGGGTATGAGTTATTTTGAACCAATCCGCCAGGAATATCAGAAAAGGCGTGATGTCCTTTTTGCTGGGCTGACTTCTATTCCCGGCGTGGTTCTGAAAAAGCCCCAGGGCGCTTTTTACATGATTTGCCGGCTGCCGGTAAAAGATGCCGAACATTTCGTGCAATGGATGCTTACGGATTTTTCGATTGACCACAAGACAGTTATGGTTGCTCCTGGACCTGGCTTTTATGCTACGCCAGGTAGTGGGCTGGATGAAGTGAGAATTGCTTACGTCCTTAAAGAGGAAGACTTGAAGCAGTCGGTAGAAATCTTGAGAGAAGGTTTGACCCGCTACCAGAAGCTTTTTGGCTGAGCCTGAGTTTTGGGGTTGATAATTTTCTCTAATGAAGATAAAGGAGATTTTTGGCCACCGAGAAACCTGGCAGGGAATCGCCGTCATCCTTGGCTTGTCTATTATCCTGGCTTGTGTGACTCAGTTTGGGCTGATAAAAAGATTCTGGCAAGGGGAGTTTAAGCAGGGGTTTGTCAGAGGAGAGGAATTTCCTGGCCTTGTTTTTATCTCGCTGGCTGAGGCAGAAAGTTTGTGGGCTTCAGGAGAAGCTCTGATGGTAGATAGCCGCAGTCGGGAAGAATATGCCGCCGGTCATGTACCCGGAGCGTTTTCTTTGCCGCTGGTTGAAGTTAAAAACGGTCAAGATAACTTGCTCCAACTCTTACCAGAAGATAAACCTCTGGTTGTTTATTGTGAGGGAGGAAGCTGTCAGACCAGTCTAGCCCTGGCTAAAATTTTATCCAAAAAAGGCTACAGGAACATAAAAGTATTTTCCGGCGGCTGGGAAGAATGGTTGCAGGCTGGATTACCTGTGGAAAATTAACCATGGTGTTACGAAATAGAATTTTTTTATTACTGCTCAGGTTAATTGTTGGTGGGGTCTTTATCTGGGCGGCTGTGACTAAGATTGCTGACCCCCTGACTTTTGCCCAGGATGTCAGAAATTACCGTCTGGTAGGCCAGACTCTTTCTTTCCTCACGGCCATCATCTTGCCCTGGGTTGAACTGATAGCCGGTCTTTTTCTGATTATCGGGATTTTCCCCCGCTCCAGTGCCCTTTTAATCAGCGGGCTGCTTCTTTTTTTCATCATCCTGGTGGCCATAACCATGCTCAGAGGTATAGATGTGGAATGCGGCTGTTTTGGCACTTTCAGTCGCAAAGCAGATATCTGGCTTATACTTGAGGATACAGCCTGGCTCATTATGGCCCTGGTCCTTCTTTTCTCCCCTGCCAATGAATTTTGCCTGCTCAAGCCGGGGTCCCGAGTATCTAACTGATATTTTAGATATTTAATCCGGACCTACCTTGAAATTTTGTCTCTTAGAGTGTATATTTTCTTGAACAAATTTTGCGTGTAGAAGGAGATAGACCATGGCGAAAAAGTACGTGTTTTTCTTCGGACCTGGTATAGCCGAAGGTAACAAGGATATGAAGGATATCCTTGGTGGTAAAGGTGCTAACCTGGCTGAAATGGCCAGTATCGGTTTACCCGTTCCCCCGGGTTTTACCATTTCTACTGAGGTGTGCAACCTCTTTTTTAAGGCTGGCAACAAGCTGCCCAAGGATGTGGAGCAGCAGGTGCTGGCCGGCCTGAAAAGGCTGGAAAAGGTTTCTGGCCAGAAATTTGGAGATCCCAAAAATCCTTTGCTGGTATCTGTCCGTTCAGGGGCCAGGTTTTCCATGCCGGGGATGATGGATACCATTCTGAACCTGGGTCTAAATGACCAGACAGTGGAAGGACTGGCGCAAAAAACGAATAACCGCCGTTTTGCCCTTGATTGCTACCGCCGGTTGATTCATATGTTTGGCGATGTGGTCCTGGGCATTCCCAAAAAGAAGTTTGAAGAAATACTCAGGTCTAAAAAAGAAGCCAACGGAATTCAGTATGACCACGAGATGACGGAAAAAATCTTGGAAGAAGTGATTGCCGAGTACAAAAAGCTGGTCCAGAAAGAAACCGGCCGGGAATTTCCCCAGAACGTTATGGACCAGCTGAAAATGGCCATAGCGGCTGTTTTCAAATCCTGGAATAACCCCCGGGCTATTACTTACCGGCGCCAGTATCACATTCCCGATGACCTGGGGACAGCAGTGAACATCCAGCAGATGGTTTTTGGAAACTATGGGCCAACCTCCGCTACAGGTGTAGGCTTTACCAGGAACCCGGCCACCGGCGAAAAAGAACTCTATGGAGAATACCTGGTCAATGCCCAGGGTGAAGACGTGGTGGCTGGCATCAGGACGCCTTCGCCGCTCAAGAACCTAGAAAAAGAAATGCCCCAGGTTTTTAAGCAGCTAGTAACGGTAGTTAAGAAGCTGGAAAAACATTACGGCGATGTGCAGGACTTTGAATTCACCATTCAGGAAGGTAAGCTCTTCATGCTGCAGACCAGAAACGGCAAACGCACTGGTATGGCCGCGGTGAAGATTGCCGTAGACCTGGTGGAAGAAGGTCTGACTACTAAAGAACAGGCACTTCTTAAAGTTGAGCCGGAAGCCCTGAACCAGCTACTGCATCCTATTTTTGATATAGAAGAAAAGAAGAAGCATACAGTTCTGGCTAAGGGCCTAGCAGCCTCTCCAGGTGCTGCTACCGGCCAGATAGTTTTTAATGCCAATGATGCTGTAGCCTGGAAGAATGAAGGCAAGAAAGTCATCCTGGTAAGAGAAGAAACCTCTCCTGACGACATTCATGGTATGAGTGCTGCTCAGGGTATCCTTACTGCCACCGGTGGTATGACCTCGCACGCTGCCGTGGTTGGTCGCCAGATGGGTAAGCCAGCGGTGGTTGGTTGTGGTGCTATTAAAGTTCATGAAGAAGAAAAAGCTTTTTATGTTGGCGGCAGGAAATTTGTGGAAGGTGACTGGATTTCTATAGATGGTTCTACCGGCGAAGTGCTGGAAGGGGAAATTCCTACCAGACCTTCAGAAATTATCCAGGTCATAAAAGGCGAGAAAAAACCCGAGGAATCAACTATTTATCAATATTTTGCCAAGCTCCTATCCTGGGCAGATAAATACCGGAAACTCAAGGTCAGAGCTAATTCTGATACACCACCTGATGCCCGGGTAGCTTTTGCCTTTGGTGCTCAGGGGATAGGATTGGCTAGAACAGAGCATATGTTCTTTGGACCTGAGAGACTGCCGATTGTTAAAGAAATGATTCTGGCCGAGACTGAAGAAGCCCGAAGAGAAGCGCTGGCAAAGCTGCTTCCTTTCCAGAAGCAGGATTTCTATGAGTTCTTCAAGGAAATGAAGGGGAATCCGGTAACCATCAGAACCATTGACCCCCCGCTTCATGAATTCTTACCCAAAAAAGAAGATCTAATGGTAGAAGTAGCGGTGCTCAAAGCTACTAACGGTGATCCTGAAAAAATAGCTGAGCTGGAAAAACTGCTGGCCCGGGTCAAAACCTTGTCTGAGTTCAACCCGATGCTCGGACACCGCGGTTGCCGCCTAGGCATTACCTACCCCGAAATCACAGAAATGCAGGCCCAGGCCATCTTTGAAGCGGCTTGCGAGCTAACCAAAGAAGGTGAGAAAGTCTTCCCGGAAATTATGATCCCGCTGGTGGGCAACGTTAAAGAGCTGGCCAACCAGAAAGCGATTGTCAAGCGGGTGGCTGAGGAAGTGATGGAAAGGTATGGTGTGAAAGTTAAGTACACAGTTGGCACCATGGTAGAAATTCCGCGGGCAGCTCTCACGGCTGATGAGGTAGCCCAGGAAGCAGAATTCTTTTCCTTTGGTACTAATGACCTGACCCAGACCACCTTCGGCATTTCCAGAGATGACAGTGCCAAATTCCTGAATTATTACCTTAATCATGGCATCTGGTCTGATGACCCCTTTGAGACCCTGGACCAGAAAGGCGTGGGGCTGTTGATGAAGTGGGCTGTGGAAAAAGGTCGCCAGACAAGACCGGAGCTGAAAGTTGGTATCTGCGGTGTGCACGGCGGTGACCCGAGGTCTATTGAATTCTGTCATAAAATCGGGCTGAATTACGTCAGCTGTTCCGCTTACCAGATTCCCATTGCCCGTCTAGCTGCTGCCCAGGTGGCCATCAAGGAAAAGATGGCCGAAGTCGAAAGCAAGAAAACTGCTTCCGCTTCTGCCAGGAAGAAGGTTGCAACCAGGAAGTCTGCATCCAGAAAAAGCACCAAGTCCGGCAAAAAAGCCAGCAGACGCAGATAATTACTTTTATTAAAAACCCTAAAGGGCTCTGAACCAGATGGTTCAGGGCCCTTTTTTATGGATTTTTAGCTTATTGAATAGATGCGGCATTTAGCCGGTTGGTAAACCGTCAACCTGCCTGGTTGGTTTGATTTTTAAATCAAAGCTTTTTCTGAAAAATGATTTTTGATATGTTAGAAAGTACCAATGGCTGATATTCTTGGTTCGCTACTTTCCTTCCTCGGCTGGAAATTACCATTTAAATTTATCTTCAGCAATGAGTACTGGATGGTGGAATTAGGCCGTCATGTTTTTGCGGTGAAGAAATACCGCTTGCTGTTTGAAAGGATAGTTGGGCTTGGAGCAGGCCCTCAAGATTTTATAACTCCCCAGCCGGCTACGGATGAAGATTTGCTTCTGGTTCATACTCCGAAATATGTAAAAAAGATAAAAAGCGGGACGCTTTCCTCCCTTGAGTTACAAGCTTTGGAATTGCCGTTTTCAAGTGAGGTAGTCAGATTTTTTACGCTGATGACCGGTGGCACTATCGCCACAGTTGAAGAAGCCCTGAAAAATCGTCTGGCCTTTCATATCGGAGGTGGTTTTCATCATGCTTTTCCAGATCACGGGGAGGGCTTTTGCCTGTTTAATGACGTGGCTGTGGCCGTAGAAAAAGTGAAAAAGGAAGGGAAAATTAATCGAGCTATGATTGTTGATGCAGACCTGCACCAGGGAAACGGCACAGCCTTCTTCTTCAGAGATAGGGACTACGTTTTTACCTTTTCCATCCATCAGATGGATATCTATCCTTCAGAAAAGCTGGAAAGCAACGTAGATGTCGGTTTGTGGTCAGGAGATGATGATGCTGCTTATCTTTCAGCACTCAAACCTTATTTTCCGAAGATTTATCAAGAATTCGAGCCCGATCTTGTGGTTTACATTGCGGGAGCTGACCCTTTCCGGAATGATATGCTGAGCGGCCTGGATGTTTCCAAAGAAGGGCTAAAGAAGAGAGACCAGATCATTCTAGATAGTGCCCTGAAGCTGGGCATTCCGGTAGCCATCGTGCTTGGAGGTGGTTATGCCCCGGAAATAGAGGATACTGTTGACATTCACCTCAACACTGTCAAAGCTGCCGCTAGAGCTTGGAAGAAAAACCCTCAAGCCCTGGTCACCTCTTTAATCCAGTCCAGGTAAGGCTGGTAGCCTGAAAC
This sequence comes from Candidatus Aminicenantota bacterium, assembly GCA_014359965.1. Taxonomy (GTDB): domain Bacteria; phylum Acidobacteriota; class Aminicenantia; order Aminicenantales; family Saccharicenantaceae; genus Saccharicenans. The sequence continues at coordinate 3,660 of JACIYK010000059.1, read as the reverse complement.
GACGGGCAGAGCAATAATCTCTGGCAACTGGTAAGGATGTAACTGTTTAATTTTCTTTTCCAGCTCTGGATAAAGACTGGCTGAGGTCTTAATCATGACTACCACTTCTTGGTCATCGTTAATTTTATTTTCCCACCAGTAAAAGGACCTGGCTTTCAAAACCGAGCAGCAGGCGGCCAGTTTTTCTTCCAGTAGATGACGGACCAATTCTTCAGCTACTTTTTCTTCTGGTAGAGTGGTCAGCACGATCAGAAATTCAAACATGGTCCTGGTCTTCATTCCTGGATAAAAACGTGGGCAAAGACTTTAGCATCTCCCACCATGTTGTCTATTATGCAGTATTCATTGGGCATATGAGCCGTTTCCTCAAGCTTTGACCAGCAAGCAGCTGGAAAGCCCGCCCGACGGAAAAGTGCGGCTACTGTCCCCCCTCCAATGCCCACTGGTTTTGCTTGTTTGTGGTACACATCTTTGACCGCTCTTTTCAAAGCCTGGATGACCGGAGCTTTGGTTGAAGTGGGTGGGGCCGCCGGGGCTTTTTGCACGGCCTGGATTTCAATTTTTACCTTGAATTTTTTCTCTACCACCTTAGCGATTTTGGCTATGGCTTTTTCTACCTCTTCTACTGGGTAGGCGGGGAGAATCCGGCAATCCAGGTAGAAAATATCTTCTGCCGGGATAGTGTTGATGTTAGGCACGTTGGCTTCTTTTTTTGTAGGTTCAAAAGTGGAAATGGGCGGAGAGAAAAGTTTATCTTTTTTGTTAAATATTTTGTAAAGCTGCTGAAGTTCAGTCACCAGAAAGCTGGCTGCTTTAAAGCTGTTAATACCTTTTTCTGGGGTAGAGGCGTGGGCCTGTTTGCCAAGAGTTCTGATTTTCATCCAGAGGATGGATTTTTCGGCGACTTCAATCATTGTACCATTGGCGTTACCTGCATCAGGTACGATAATCAGGTCGTCTTTGCGGAAAAATTCCGAATTATTCAGCACGTATTCAATGCCGAGTTTACTTCCGGTTTCTTCATCAGCTACCAGCGCTAGACCAACGTTATAAGCAGGCTTAATGTTTTCGGCTATCAAAGCTTTCACGGCAAAGATGGAAGCCACCATGTCCTGCTGGTTATCTTCCACACCCCGACCATAAATTCTTCCTTTCTCTACCCAGGCTTTAAAGGGGTTGCCTCTCCAAAGAGCCAGGTCTCCTGGAGGAACCACATCCATGTGGGTCATCACCCAGATGGTCTTGCTGGAATTTTTTCCCGGGTAAACAGCAATGAGATTAGGACGGTAACCGGCAGGAGCCTCTAAGTCCGGTGCCTTGATTACCTTTATTTCCGGAAAGCCAGATTGTTTCAGGTAGTTTTCCAGAAATTCTGCCTTTTTGGCTTCTCCTTCTCCTCCGCTGGAAGGAGCAATGGCTGGAATGGCGCAGAGCCTGGTCTGCAAATCCACCATTTCATCCCGAAAAGACTCAATCCTTTTGGCCAGTTTAGAAAATAGTTTATCATCTATCATTTTATAACTCCTCACTTCTTTGACCTGATGATAACATCTAAGAATGGATTTTTTCAAGATAATTATCGTTCAGGCAGCATTTTTTTGGGACTGAGGCAGCTCAAATTTGTTTTGAATTTGATTGGCTTATTAATTTAGCCAGTCTCAAAGCAGGAGATTCTTAACCTGGATAAAAGCTCTTTCCGGCTTACTAGTCAGAAGTATAGCAATTTACATGGTTTTTAAGGAAACCTGGGTTTTTACGCATCGGCCATTCTCGCCTTGACATTGGTCAATGAGGGATTAAAATCTGAAAGAGTATAGGTCGTATTATTTAATTCATTTTGGTAAGCGCGAAATATTAAGTATAAGCAGAGCAAATGGAAAAACCTGTAGTTTTGTTCGTAGCCGGCAGTGGGCAATTCGGCAGCGGTGAAGCTCTTCTCCTAGATTATCTGAACCAGAAAAAAGACTTACCCTTTCATCCGGTTTTAATTTTTCCATCCACTGGTCGGCTGCAGGAAAAAGCCAGCTTAAACGGCCTTGAATATGCGGTGATAAAAAGTCGGGATTACCTGACAGATTTCAGGAATTTATTTCATCAACCGTTCTCCTGGGTTTTCAATTTTTTCAGTTTTATTAAAGTTTCAAGCCTCATCAGACGGAGGAGGGTCTGTCTGGTGGTAAGTTTATCTTTCCTAAACTGGACGGGTGCGCTGGCGGCGCGGCAAGAAGGGATCAGACATATCTGGATGATAAGAGAAATTTTAACCACCGGGACAGCCCGGCCCAGGTTTTTTTGGGGTAAATGGCTGGCCAGCCGCCTGGCTAATGACCTATCTACCACAGTTATCCTGGAGTCAAAAACAGCTTCTTTACTCTTTCAAAGAAAAAGGACCAGGGAAAAAGCCCGGGTTATTCTGCCCGGGATTGACATCAGGGCTTTTAAATCAGGCCAGGCTGAGGCCAAAGACGAGAAAAACGAGGCTAAAAACCTGACTGTTTTTTGGGGCAACTGGAGTCTGAAGCGATTCAGAAAATTGGTTTCTTTTTTAGAACAGGTGCAGAACCAGTGGATGAAAGAAAAGTATCCTCAGAGCAGAATAGAATTTATATTTCCGGGGCTGCCAGTTGCCACTGTCTCCAGGTTGAAAAAAGTTTTATCCACTGCCAGCCTGGAATTTGAGGTTAAAGATTCTTCCTTAAGTCTGGAACCTGGACTGTGGAAATCTTTGGCTGTGGCCATGATATTTCCCGGGTTTGACCCTCTCAGCCGCCTGGTGTTGGAAGCCGGACTGGCCAGAGTGCCGGTCCTGGTGGACAGGGGAAGTCTGGAAGAATTGGTGATTAATTTTCAGACTGGCTTCATTTACGACGAGGAGAAGCCGGCGGAAATGTCAACCCTTTTGCAGAACTTGTTGGAAGATAAAGAATTAAAGGAGAAGGTGGGCCAAGCAGCTGAAGCCCGGGTCATAAACCAGTTTCCTCTGGAAAGATGGGTAAGTGAGTTTGAGAAAATAATCGGAGATAATTTAGTCTAATTTTGCTCCGGCGAGTTTTTTAATACAGTTATTCCGACCCAGATGTACTGCAAGCCAGCCACCACTGTGGACAGGATGGTGAGGTCATAAAGCCAGCTCAGCAGGCTTAATTCTTTTCCCAGGAAATTTAGCAAAAGGACAGCCATGATGGTCAATACCTGACAGACCGTGGCTGTTTTTCCCGAGTAAGTCGGGGGGAAATGGCTCTTTTTTTTGAGGATGATGAGCGCTAAGGCGCCGATGAGAATCAGCAAGTCTTTGCCTAGTACTACCCAGAAAACCCGCCAAGGAATAACGTTTGGGTGGGCATATTCTGAAAGAGAGAGAGTAAAAAAGCTGGAAAATAACAAGAGCTTATCAGCCACTGGGTCAAGCCACAGACCGGCCATTGATTTTTGGTGCCAGATCCGAGCAATGAGACCATCCAGCAAATCAGTTAAACTAGCGGCCAGAAAGATGAAGAAAGCTGCGCTTTGCTTTTGTTTTAAGAGAGCTGAGACAAAAAAGGGTACCAGGATGATTCGCAGCAAGGTCAGGCTGTTAGGCAGAGTGAAAAAGGTTGATTTTATCTCATAAAGCTTTTCCTGGCCGTTGTCCATTTTTTCTTTCCCTTTGTTCAAGTAATT
>JACIYK010000058.1 GCA_014359965.1 Candidatus Aminicenantota bacterium | reverse complement strand
CTATTTTAGCTGAACTTGTCCAGAATCTTTATTCCCATAAAATCACACCTAAACAAGCCCTCCAGATTCTGGAAAATTACCCTTATGAAGACCTGGGTTTTGCCAAGGTGGACCATGCCAGAGAGCTGAAGAAGGGTATACCTGAAGTCATTTTTGGACAGGGGAAAACTCCAGATCAACTCCTGAAAATCGCCAGGGCAATATTAAAAAAGGGCAGCAACCTTCTGGTGACCAGGCTATCTCCAGAAGTTTACCAGAAAATAAAACCCCGGCTGCCAGGCGGCCATTATTATCCAGAAGCCCGGTGTCTTACCGTCATCAAAAAGAAACAGGCTGAGCCTTCTGGCCTGGTAGCTGTTTTATCCGCCGGCACTTCAGACATTCCGGTGGCCGAGGAAGCAGCCCTGACCTGCGAATTTTTTGGCAACCAGGTTATCAGGTTTTATGATGTCGGTGTGGCCGGTTTGCATCGTCTTCTGGAAAACCTGGGAGAAATCAAGAAAGCCAGGGTGCTAATCGTGGTGGCGGGCATGGAAGGGGCTCTGCCGAGCGTGGTCGCTGGTCTGGTCAAATCCCCGATTATTGCTGTGCCGACCAGTGTTGGCTACGGAGCAAACTTCCAAGGCCTTTCAGCTCTTTTAGCTATGCTGAACTCCTGCCCTGGTGGCGTAGCTGTGGTCAACATAGATAATGGCTTCGGCGCTGGTTACCTCGCCAGCTTGATAAATAAATTATAGCCTTACAGCCGAAAAAAATTGCCTTTTTTGTAGGCATTACTTGACACCTATAAAGGTCGAACTTAACTTTATATGAGTAAATGAGCAGTTTAGCCTGATGGAGATTACTGAAAAGATCAAAGCCGCTGTTTCTATAGTGGACCTGGCTTCTCAGTATACCACCCTCAAAAAAAGGGGGAAAAAATGGGTAGGGCTGTGTCCCTTTCACTCTGAAAAAGACCCCTCCTTTACGGTTGACGAAGAGAAGCAGCTCTTCCACTGCTTCGGCTGCGGTATAGGTGGAGACCTTTTTTCCCTGGTTATGGAAAAAGAAAACCTGACTTTCCCTGAAGCCATCAAATATCTAGCAGAAAAGTATCATATCCCGCTGCCTGAAAATAAAATCAGTTACCGGAGCTCAAAGCTGGAAGAAAAAATTTTTGAAATAAACGAAAAGGCTTTGACCTATTTTAGAAACAACCTTTTTAAAACTCTCGAAGGGAAAAAAGCCTTAGAATACCTCAGAACCAGAAATTTTACTGAAGAAACCATTAATAAATTAAAAATTGGTTATGCCCTGAATTCCTGGGACAGCCTCTTCCGACAATTCAGTAAAACCTACAATGTTCATGACTTAGAAAAAGCCGGGTTGATTATACCGGGCAGCCGTGCCGGTGAATACCGCGACCGGTTCAGGGGACGGATAATTTTCCCCATCCTGACGCTGACCGGACGGGTAGTAGCTTTTGGCGGCAGAACAATTTTTGATGCCCAGCCTAAGTACCTGAACTCACCGGAAACCCAGAATTTTACCAAGGGCGAAATACTTTACGGCCTTTATTTTTCCCGCGACCAGATAAAAAAAGCTGAAGAAGCCATTCTTGTAGAAGGTTATGCTGACTTTGCCGCAGTGTTTCAAGCCGGGTTTCAAAATGTCGTGGCTTCTATGGGTACAAGCCTTACCTCCCACCAGGTTAACCAGCTTCGCCGTTATGCCCCGCGCCTTATCATCAACTATGACGGAGACGAAGCAGGCATAAAAGCCGCAGCCAGAGCGGTACCCATCTGTCTGCAAAACGGCCTGCAGTGCCGGGTTCTTTTGCTGCCCGAAGGGCTCGACCCTGATGGCTTCATCAAGAAATACGGGGCAGAAAAGTATGAGCCGCTTCTAAGAAAGGCAACCGACGGTTTCAGGTTTTTGCTCTGGTACTACAGCCGGCAGGTTAACCTAAGAAAACCAGAAGAAAAAAGCCGGCTGGCTAGAATGGTGGTTCAGGACTTAAGCCGCTTATCTGACCCTATCATCAGGAATGAATACGTAAAGCAGGCCGCTGAATATCTCAGAATCGGGGAAGAACTTCTCTACCAGCTTATGGAACGGGAACAGGCACCGTCAACTTCTTCCAACCATGAAGAAAAAGAACTTTTTCTGCCAGCCGAAAAACGTCTTCTGCAAATCATCTTTACTCAGGAAGAAATACTACCCTTGCTTATTGAGGAATTAAAGCTGGAATATTTTGAGGGATTGCCCAGTGAGCCAATTATCCGTTACTTGCACGATTGTTTTCGGGAAAACCGCAGCTGGCCACTTAGCGGTTTGCAGGAAGCTGGCGAAGCCCGGCTGGTCCATCACCTGGCCAGGCTTTTGCAAGAATATCCACCTTCAGCCTCAGTTGGAGAAGCTCTTGATTGTCTGAACACTTTAAGAAAACTTTCCCTACAGAAAAAGCTTAAATCAATTCAGAGAGAAATTTCTCTGGCTGAGAAAAAAGGAGATAAGGAAAAATTAACATCGCTGTTGTACCTGAAACACGAAATTACGAAACAAATTCTGGCTCTGTGAAAAAGAAACATCCAGAGCTTGAAATAATTAATAAAAGAATAAAAGAGTTTTAAGGAGGTCAGACAGTGGGATCTGACGAAAAATATCAGCGTGAAGAAATCCTTCACCTAATTTCCAAAGGAAAGCGGCAGGGATTCCTTTCCTGGGACGAAATAGACCAGACCCTGGGAGAGGACTTTGATGGCGATGAAATTTTTGATGACTTTCTCTCCTCTATGGATAGTTTTGGCATCAAGATTCTTGACTCCCGGCAAACAGAAGCTATTGCTTATTCCTCCAGGAAAAGCACTATCTGTACCCATGGGCTAGAGAGAACCACTGATCCAGTCAAGCTCTACCTGCGAGAAATGGGCAACATTCCCCTGTTAACTCGAGAAGGAGAAATTGCCATTGCCCGGGAAATAGAAAGAGGTGAAAAAGCCATCGTCAAAACTCTCTCCAAGACTAGACTGGTGCTCAACAAATTAATGGAGATTGAACAGATTATAAAAACCTCGCCCGAAAGAATACAAGAATTTTTTGATTTCAACGACGAAGAACTGGCTGAGGAAAAGCTCCCAGAAAAACAGGAAGAATTGCTGAAAAAAATTCAAGAAATCAAGGACCTGGCCAAAAAGATTGAGGCCTATCCAAAAGGCAAAAAATACTCTTTTAGCCGGGGCCGGATAATAATTCAGTTAAGCCGCCTGATTCGGGACCTGAACCTGCAGAGCAACCTACGTGAGGTGGTCATAGAACAGCTTAAGGACAAACTAAGAGAACTCAATGAACTGGAATACCAGCGCGAACAGTTAGAAACGGCGCTTAATAAGCCAGGAAAGACCAAGAGCTCAAAGAAAAGCAAAAAAGCCACTAAAACCTCCAGGACCCTATCTAAGGCAAAAAAAGAAGAGCTGAAAGAAAAAATCAAAAAGATAAACCAGGAAATAAAAAAGATTGAAAAAGAAGTAGGGCTAGACGCTGCTTCACTTAAAAAAGCGGTGCGTACCATTCTCATGGGTAAGAGCACCAGCGAACAGGCTAAAAAACAGCTGGTAGAAGCTAACTTGCGGCTGGTTGTCTCCATAGCAAAAAAATATAGCAATCGGGGACTGCAGTTCCTGGACCTGATTCAGGAAGGCAACATGGGCCTGATGAAAGCCGTGGACAAATTTGAATACCGCCGCGGGTATAAATTCTCCACCTATGCCACCTGGTGGATAAGACAGGCCATTACCAGAGCTATTGCTGACCAGGCGCGAACCATTCGCATTCCGGTCCACATGATAGAAACCATCAACAAGCTGGTCAGAGTTTCCAGGCAGCTGGTGCAGGAATTTGGCCGTGAACCAACCTGTGAAGAAATAGCCAAGAAAATGGACATGCCCATCAGCAAAGTGCGGAAAATCATCAAGATTGCCCAGGAGCCCATCTCTCTGGAAACACCCATCGGCGAAGAAGAAGACAGCCATCTGGGAGATTTCATTGAAGATAAAGTGCTCCCCTCTCCTCCCGATGCCGTCATCCATCAGAGCTTAAAGGAGCACATTGAAGAAGCTCTTAAAACTCTGACGGAAAGAGAAGCTAAAGTTTTAAAGATGAGGTTCGGTTTGGGGGATGGCAACGAACACACTCTGGAAGAGGTCGGGCAAAAATTCAAGGTCACCAGGGAAAGGATAAGACAGATAGAAGCCAAAGCACTGCGCAAGCTTAAACACCCAACGCGGAGCAAAAAGCTGCGTTCATTCGCCAAGAGCTTTTAGGCCAGTTTAATTGACTAAAGGTCAGTTATCTGGTATAAAAACAAAAAATGGGCCTATAGCTCAGCGGCAGAGCTACCGGCTCATAACCGGCAGGTCCCAGGTTCGAATCCTGGTAGGCCCATTTAAATTTTTAGACAAGCAGAGACAACAGTGGATGGAGCAGAATTGGAATTTGAAAAATTAATCCAGCTCCAGGAGCTGGATATAAGTTTGAAAAAATTGGCGGCTGAACTATCTGATATTCCCCGCCTAGTGGAGGTTGTAGAACAGAAAATTAAGTCAGATTCCGAGTTAGTACTCAAGGCTAAAGAAAAATTAGCCCAGAATCAGAAAAAAAGACGGGACCTGGAAGCTGATGTTAAAGACCTGAAAGCTCAGATAGCTAAATACAAAAAACAACTCAACGAAGTCAAATCCAACAAAGAATATAAAGCTTTATTAAAAGAAATCCAGGATCTGCAGGGCAAGATTGACCGCCTGGAAGAAGAAATCATCAAGGAACTTCTGGCGGCCGATGAAATTGAAGAAGAAATCCGGGCTGCTACCTTCAAGCAAAAAAACGAAGAAGAACACCTGAAACAGGAAATTGAAGCCCTGAATCAGAGAAAAAAAGAGCTAGAACAGCAGAAAACCCAAATACAGAAGCAGCGGGAAGAATTACTACCGACCATCCCTAAGGCTCAGCTGCAGCTTTACCTGAACATTGCCAGAAAAAGAGGGGGGATAGCACTTTCCCGAGTAACTGATGAGTTTTGTTCCATGTGTCAGATGCGGATAAGACCGCAGATGCTTAATGAAATCAGAGATATGAACAAAATCCACCTCTGCGAAAGCTGCGGCCGTATCCTTTACTTTGACCCTTCAGAAGAAAATTCATCAGAAGAACCAGAAGAATCTTCACGGTAAAGGCTATCAATCAACTCGCGATACCGGTTTTCAATCACTGCTCTTCTAACTTTGAGGGTAGGAGTAATTTCCCCTTTTTCTATCTCAAAGTCATGGTCCAGAAGGGCAATCCTCTTTATTTTTTCATAGGAAGCAAGGCCGACACAGGCCCGGTCTATCTCTGACTGAATTAAATCAACCACTTCTGGTTTGTTAACCAATTCCTGGCGGCTAGCATAGGTCCAGCCCTTTTCCCTGGCCAGAGCTTCCAGTTTTTCAAAATTTGGCACTATCAGAGCAGAGATGAATTTCTTTCTATCTCCGATGACTACGGCCGTGCTAATGTAGGGACTAGTTTTTAAAAGGTTTTCTATAGCCTGAGGAGCAACGTTTTTCCCGCCCGAGGTCACGATGATGTCTTTTTTCCTGTCGGTTATGACCAAAAAACCATCCTCATCCAGGTAGCCAATGTCTCCTGTATGAAACCAGCCACCCTCAAAGACCTCGCGGGTCTCAGCTTCTTTTTTATAGTAGCCTTTCATCACATTAGGACCGCGGGCCAGTATTTCTCCATCTGGAGCAATCTTAATTTCCACCTCAGGAATGGGCTGACCGACGGTTCCAAATTTTAGGGCCCCAGGCCGATTCACAGCCAGAACCGGGGCCGTCTCCGTCAAACCGTAACCTTCGTATATTACCAGCCCGAGAGCATAGAAAAACTCAGCAATATCCTTGGCCAGTGGCGCACCGCCAGAGATGAAAAACCGCACCCGGCCACCGGTTCTTTCAATTATCTTGCTGAAGACCAGCTTATGAGCAATTTTACGCTTAAGCTTCAAAACAGCCGGTATTTTTTCTCCCTTAAGCTGCTTGGCTGCATATTTTTTGCCGATGCCATAAGCCCAGAAAAAGATACGGCGCTTTAAAGGTGGGCTGTTTAGAATATTATCCATGACCCGGGCATAAATTTTTTCAAAGACCCGCGGCACGCTGACCATGATATGCGGCTTAACTTCAATTAAATTCTGGGCCACGGCTTCAATGCTTTCGGCAAAAGCAATGGTTGCCCCGGCATAAAGATAGGAAAACATGACCATGCGCTCAAGAACATGGGATAAGGGCAAAAAAGAAAGAACCGTGTCCCTGAAAGATATATCGAACATGGCCACACAGGTTTTTACGTTGCTGATAAAATTGTGATGGGTCAGAATAACACCTTTAGGTACCCCGGTCGTGCCTGAAGTATAAATCAAAGAGGCTTCATCTTCTGGCTTCACTTCCTCTGTCAGCTTCTCAAAAAGGCCAGGTTCTTCTTCGCCTACTTTCTTCCCCATCTCCAGAAGTTCAAAAAAATTTAGAAAGCCATCTATTTTCTCTTCTTCAAAGGTTATGTAATATTTGACTTTACTCAGGTTATTCCTAACGCTTTCCACCTTTTTTCTGATTTCCGGGCTGGAAACCACCACAAAAGTGGCATCAGAATCATTGATGATATATTCCGCCTGGGACCCTGTAAGAGAGGTATATATGGGCACGGTCAGTCCACCCTGGCAAATAGTGGCAAAATCCATCATCACCCACTCGGGCCTGTTCTCAGAAAAAATGACCAGTTTGTCTCCTTTCTTTAACCCGAGCTGCTGCAGAGCCAGCGCCAGGTTGATAACCTTCTCTTCAAACTCAGCGGTTGATATTGGCTGATATTTTCCTTCCTTCTTAAATAGCATAAGGTCATCTTTACTGTATTTCCTTACAGTATTCAAAAAAAGTTGTGCCAGTGTCGCTACCATGGGCAAGCCTCCTCCAAAAAAAGCAAAAAGATCATCTATAATTCTGGGAAATTTTACGAAAGTGGAGATTAAATATCAATTAATTTTTTTCCAGGGTCAGTCTTCCCGGACCTTGGCAATGGAGCAGACCCTGTCGCCCGGGTCCAGATGAATGAGCCTAACTCCCTGGGTGGCCCGGCTAAGCGGCCGGACTTCATCGGTTTTAATCCTAATAACTTTGCCGCTTATGGTGATGATCAGCAGGTCCTCTTCATTAACTCCGACCATGGCCAGAGCCTGACCGATTTTATCTGTAATTTTCAGGTTGATTACTCCCTGACCGCCCCGGTTATGTACCGGATAATCTTCCACCGGAGTTTTCTTGCCATATCCCAGTTCAGAAGCAGTAAAAATATATTTATCTTCGGGCCCAACAATTATCATGCTGATGACCCTATCTTTTGGTTTAAGAGTAATAGCTTTCACTCCAGCAGCTTGGCGTCCCATCGGCCTGACCTGGTCTTCCTTAAACCTAATGGCTTTGCCCAGCCTGGTGCCAATAATGATGTCATTTTTTCCATTGGTTAGAGCGGCGGCGAAAAGGCTGGTTTTCGGCTTAAGAGTCATGGCAATAATGCCACCCTTGCGTACGTTTTTGAACTCGCTCAACCTGGTCTTTTTTATCAACCCATTATCCGTCAGGATGACTACATACTGGTCATCCCTGAACTCTTTTACCGCCAGGATAGAACTAACCTTTTCCTCGGGTTGAAGCTCAAGCAGATTGGCGATAGCCTTGCCCCGGCCCGATGGCCCGGCGTCTGGTACATCCAGGGCTTTTAGCCAGTACATCCGGCCGATGTTGGTGAAGACCAGCAAATAAGAATGGGTGGAACCGATAAACAGGTTTTCCACCACGTCTTCTGCTTTCATTTCAATTCCCTTACGGCCTTTTCCCCCGCGGCTCTGGTAACGGTAAGCACTGAGGGAAGTGCGTTTGATGTAACCGGACTTCGTATAGACGATGGCTACATCTTCTTCTTTAATTAAATCTTCCGCCCTGATCTCTGTGATGACCTCATCGCGAATTTCTGTCCGCCGTTCATCCTGATAATCCTCTTTTAACTGCTTGAGTTCGTCCTTGATAATCTGCATGACCATTTCCGGCGACTTGAGAATTAATCTCAACTTCTTGATGAGCTCCACCAGCTCCCTGTGTTCCTGAACCAGCTTCTGCCTTTCCAAGCCAGTTAACCTCTGCAACTGCATTTCCAGGATAGCTTGGGCTTGGATTTCGCTCAGCTTGAACCTGGTCATCAACCCATTTTTGGCCTCTTCTACGGTTTTAGAGGCTCTAATCAGGGCAATGACTGCATCCAGATAATCAAGGGCCACAAGCAAACCTTCTAATACATGGGCGCGGTGTTCAGCCTTCTTCAGATCATGCTTGGTGCGTCTGATGATGACATCCCGGCGATGAGCTAGGAAATAATTCATCATATCCAGAAGGTTGAGTAGCTTCGGCTGTTTTTCCACAATGGCCAACATGATTATGCCAAAGGAAGTTTGCAGAGCAGTGTGCTTATAAAGGTTATTTAAGATGATTTCTGGTAATTCTCCCCTTTTTATCTCAATCACCACTCTGATGCCTTCACGGTCCGATTCGTCTCTGATGTCGGCGATTCCTTCAATTTTTTTGTTGTTCACCAGGTCAGCAATGTTTTCCAGCAGGCGGGCTTTGTTGACTCCGTAAGGAATTTCCGTAATGACAATCCTGTCTCTTTCTCCCTTCTCACCTCTTTCTATGATCGTCTTAGCTCTGATGTGTATTATTCCCTTCCCTTCCCGATAAGCCTGGCGTATGTTTTGGCGGTTAAAGACATAACCCCCGGTGGGAAAATCAGGCCCGGGGATGAACTTCATGATGTCATCAATGGTCGCTTTCGGATGGTCGATCAGGTAAATAAGCCCATCACAGACTTCCCCCAGATTATGCGGTGGAATATTGGTGGCCATACCAACAGCAATACCCGAAGCACCATTAACCAGTAGGTTAGGAAACTTGGCCGGTAGAACCTCGGGCATTAACAGGCTTTCATCATAGTTGGGTACAAAATTAACTGTGTCTTTTTCAATATCAGCCAGCAGCTCTTCAGCTAGCCTGGTCATGCGCACTTCGGTGTAACGCATGGCTGCTGGTGGGTCACCATCTATTGAACCAAAATTCCCCTGGCCATCCACCAGCGGATAGCGCATGCTGAAATCCTGCGCCATACGCACCAGAGCATCATAAGCAGCAGCATCACCGTGGGGATGATATTTACCAATAACATCACCCACAATTCTGGCTGATTTTTTGTAGGGTTTGTTGTGGGTGGTGCCGGTTTCCCACATGGCGTAAAGGACCCGGCGTTGAACTGGCTTTAAACCATCTTTAATATCCGGAATGGCTCTGCCTATAATTACGCTCAGAGCATAATCCAGGTAAGAACGTTTCATTTCTTCTTCCAGGCTGACTACGGAAAGGCTCTGAGCGATGGGAGCCAACGCCTTTGTTTCAGAACCAGGGTCTGGGGTTTTCTTTTTTTTGTTTTTCTTTTCTTCAGCTTGATCTTCAGCCATGGTTTTTCTGTCCTCTCTTTTTTCTTTCTGGACCAGTCCTTTTTTTCTCTCGGGCCGGCTGGGCTTTTGCTCTTTTTTCGCCTTTTTCTTTTTGTCTTGATTCTTTTTGTCTTGACGGGGCATCTTTTTGCCTTTCTTTCTGGAAAGCTCAGATGTCCAGGTTCTGAGCTAGAAGAGCATTTTCCTCAATAAATTCTTTGCGCCTTTCTACTTGCTCACCCATCAAAATAGAGAAAACCTTGTCGGCCTCCACCGCATCCTGGATAGAGACCTTTAATAACGACCTTTTTTCCGGGTTCATGGTTGTTTCCCAGAGTTGATCGGGGGTCATTTCACCAAGTCCTTTGTATCTCTGGATGGTCACGCCTTTTTTGCCTTTTTCAAACAGATATTCCAGCAGCTTGTTTTCGTTTTCAATAGTTACCGAATCGTTGGTGTTAATCACCTGGTACGGGGGCTTAAATTCTTCCAGTTCTTTGACCAGCCGGTAAAGGTTTTTGTATTCAATAGAATTAATCAGGTCCAGGTTGATACGCGTCCGGTTGGCAAAACCGTTGACCTTGTAATCAACGATTATCTCATAAGCATCGTACTCTTCATCATGAATAAGCTCTGTCCGGAAATCTTTGTCCAGCCTGGTTATCTCTTCCTGCAGCCTCTTCATGCGTTTTTTATCTTGGAGAGCCTCCAGGTCTCCCACGTTCTCTTGAATCAGGAGCTCGATCAGGTTAATAGGGATGTTCCTCTTTTCCAGATAACTGCGGAAGTTTTTCTTCTGAATAACTTTAAGGATGAATTTTCTGAATTTTTCACCCTCAATCAGTTCTTTCTGATTGCTGACCTTGAGTTTGAACTCTTCAGAAATTTTCTTGACTATCCACTTTTCGTATTCTCTTTCTTCCTTCAGGTACTGAACTTCTTTGCCCCGGGTAATTTTATAAAGCGGTGGTTGAGCAATGTAGAGGTGCCCGTTTTCAATCAGCGGTCTCATCTGCCGGTAGAAGAAGGTCATTAACAGTGTTCGAATGTGCGAACCGTCCACATCCGCATCAGTCATGATGATAACTTTGTGGTAGCGCAGCTTTTCCAGGCTGAAACTTTCCTCGCCAGCGCTGGTGCCCAGAGCTGCAATGATGGTGCCGATCTCTTCGTTGTGAAAAATTTTTTCTGGCTGCGCTTTCCAGACGTTTAAAATCTTGCCGCGCAGTGGCAGGATGGCCTGGAACCTGCGGTCCCGCCCCTGCTTGGCTGAACCACCAGCGCTATCACCCTCAACGATAAACAGCTCAGCCAGGGCCGGGTCTCTTTCCTGACAGTCAGCCAGTTTACCCGGCAGTGAAGTCGCTTCCAGCACACTTTTGCGACGGGCCAGCTCTCTGGCTTTTCTGGCTGCTTCCCTGGCCCGGGCAGCCTCAATGGCTTTGGCTACAATCCGTTTGGCATTGGTTGGGTTCTCTTCTAAAAAGGCCGTGAGCTTCTCGTTAACCAAAGATTCGACGATGCCTTTAACTTCCGAATTGCCCAGTTTGGTCTTGGTCTGACCTTCAAACTGGGGCTCGCGCATCTTCACGCTCAGCACCGCGGTCAAACCTTCGCGGGTATCATCACCAGAAATGCTTCCCGAACCCAGGTCCTTGAGCATGTTGTGCGCTTCGGCATAGTTGTTAATGCACCGGGTTAAAGCTGATTTAAAACCAACCAGATGAGTCCCGCCTTCCACAGTGTTTATGTTGTTGACAAAAGTAAAAATATTTTCCGTGTAACCAGTGTTATACTGAAAAGCTACTTCCACGATGATGTCATCTTTCTGTGCTTCAAAATAAATAGGCCTGGGGTTCAGCACCTGTTTATTCTGGTTTAGCCACTGAACAAACTCCAGGATACCGCCCTTGTACTGGAACTCATGGCTCTTGTTGATACGCTCATCAGTGATGGTGATTTTAAGCCCACGGTTGAGGAAAGAAAGCTCCCTCATTCTCTGGGTCAAAACTTCAAAATTGAATTCCGTGGTTTCAAAGATTTCATCATCCGGCCAGAAAGTTATTTTGGTTCCGGTTTTGTTGGTCTTGCCAATCTTTTTCAGCGGTGTGATGGGATTACCGCGCTCGTAAACCTGGGTATAAATTCCACCATTTCTCTTTACTTCCACTTCCAATCTCTTGGACAGAGCATTTACTACTGAGACACCTACGCCATGTAAACCACCGGAAACTTTGTAAGTTTTATCATCAAATTTGCCACCGGCATGGAGAACCGTTAGAACTACTTCCAGGGCCGGCCTCTTTTCTCTAGGATGTATTTCTACCGGGATACCTCGGCCATCGTCAATAACCGTTACTGAATTGTCCACGTGGATAATAACATCTATCCGGCTGCAAAACCCGGCCAGAGCTTCGTCTACCGAATTATCTACAACTTCGTAAACAAGGTGATGCAGGCCCTCCGGACCAGTACTGCCAATATACATAGCCGGCCGCTTACGAACGGCCTCCAATCCTTTTAGAACCTTTATACTTTCTGCTGTATATTTTTCGTCTTTCATCTTAGATCCTTAGCCGGAAAATATTAGGGTTATGATGGCAGGAAGTCTGACATAACCCGTTAGGCATTTTCAGCTTAATTATAGCTGAAATCAGTCTAAAAGTAAAGAAATTTATTGCCTCAAAAAGCAACCTTGTGGCCTTATATTTTCTTTATTATCAATTAGTTATAAAATTTTGCGGCGCTCAGGGTTTAAGAAGGCA
>JACIYK010000057.1 GCA_014359965.1 Candidatus Aminicenantota bacterium | reverse complement strand
TCGATGGACTGGCCTACGAAGATAACCTTTTTGCTGAGGCTGGTTATAAGAATCTGCCAGAACTCACCAAGATTACCAATGAAAAATATGCCAGCATCAACCCGGCGGCTTTTGGGCTTAGCCAGGGCAAGAAAGTGGCCCTGATTTTTGCTTCTGGAGCCATAATCAACGGTGAGGGCCAGATGTTAGTGCTCGGAAGTGAGACCTTTACCCGCTGGATAAGAAAAGCAGCTGCTGACCGTTCGGTGGCGGCTATTGTCGTCCGGGTGGACAGCCCGGGTGGCTCAGCCTTGGGCTCAGACGTCATCTGGCATGAAATGCTCATGGCCAGGAAAGAAAAGCCTGTGGTTGTTTCTATGTCGGGCCTGGCTGGCTCGGGTGGTTACTGGATTTCCCTCGGTGGCAATTACATCATTGCCCACCCCCAGACCCTGACCGGCTCTATCGGCGTAATTTCAGGCAAGTTCAGTTTTGCCGGACTGATGCAGAAGCTCGGTATAAAATCAGAAAAAATAGTTTTTGGGAAAGAAGCCGATGTTTTTTCCATCTACCGCGAATTTACTCCCGAGGAAAGAACTGCCCTGAAAAACCAAATCAGGATAATCTACCAGCAATTCCTGGAAAGGGTGGCCACTGCCCGCAATCTGCCGGTAGAAGAGGTAGACAGGATTGGTCAGGGGCGGGTGTGGACTGGGCACCAGGCACTCGAACTCAAATTAGTTGACCAGCTCGGCGGATTAGATACCGCCATTAATGTAGCTAAAAAGCTGGCCGGAATTCCCGCGGAAAAAGAAGTCAGATTGATGGTCTGGCCCAAGAAGAGGAAACTCTTTGACCTTTTTCTGGGCAAACAAACTGAACTTCAAGAGCTAATTTATTATTTGGAAATGATGAATATATCCAGCCGGATTGTAAAAGCCTTAGAAAAACCGTCCATCTGGTCGCTTATGCCGATGTTGTTGTATTAAATATCCTTATCTTTGCTCTTGACCAGGATTTTTTCATCCGGCCTGACCAGCCAGAGTTTTTCTCTGGCTTCTTTTTCGATGGCCCCGGGATTAGTCTCTAGCTTTTTTATCTCTTCCTCTAATTTTTCTTTTTCTCTGGTCAATTTATTAACTTCTATCTGCAGCTCCAGATACCTTTTTCTGGCCCGCTGGATGTCAACATATCCTTTTTTCCCAAAAAAGGTGACGACCAGAGTAGAAAGGAGAAAAACGGCCAAAAACAAATAAACAAATTTCTTCTTGACCGTCATTTTTGACCTGGCTGTTGGTCTATTTCTCTCTAACATAGCAACCTTATCCCATCTTTCAACAGAGCTCTGGCTTCCTTCTCGGTCTCAGCTTCACTATAACAACGAATTAACGGCTCGGTCCCAGAAAAACGCAGTATCAGCCAGCGGTCCTCAGAAAAATCCAGCTTCAATCCATCCATAGCCTCCACCCTCAGAACTTTTCTCCGGCCAAGAGAACGCGGAGGGTTTTTAATCAACTCGAGGAGTCTACTTTCCAGCTCAGGCGTGAGAGGCAGATTTTCCTGCACTCCCACCATTTTTCCGTATTTTTTGAAAAGTTTCTTTAGAAGAACAGAAAGGTCCTCACCAAGGGTAGCTACCATTTCAGCTACCAGGAGTCCGGCAAATATACCATCTTTTTCCGGTAGATGGTCCTTGACCGCTAGGCAGGCGCTTTCTTCTCCGGCAAATATAATATGTCCTTTGATGATAAGGTCTCCAAGGTATTTAAAGCCCACAGGCGTACGATAAAGCGGAAGGTCATGATCTCGAGCAATCCGGTCTATCAGGTGAGTAGTAGTAACTGACCTGGCCACTCCGCCTCGCCAGCCTTTTACCTCAACTAGGTAATCTAGAAGAAGCGAAAGAATATAATTAGGAATTACCAGTCTACCCTTTTCGTCAAGTATGCCGAACCGGTCACCGTCAGCGTCAGTGGCTAACCCCAGGTTACATTTTTTCTCTCGAACCAGTCTCTTAAGCTCAGCCAGGTTTCGCTCAGTACAAGAAGGTGAATACCCGCCGAAATAAGGGTCTACATAACCATGGATAACCTCAATGGGAATACCGTTTTCTTCCAGGATTTCATCCAGGTATTCCCGACTGGTTCCAAAAAGAAGGTCTACCGCTATCTTAAGGCCTGCTTTCTTGATCCGGGTAAAATCTATTTTACCCTGAAGATAACTTAAGTAATTTTGTTGCAAGTCAACTTTATGAATAAAATTCTGGTCAGGGTAGTAGTAAGGTCTTACTTCTTCTGGGCTTATGTTCTCCACTTCTTTTTCTATTTTATCTGTAACCTCAGGCAGAGCAGGAGCACCACTAGAGACATTGAATTTCAAGCCATTAAATTTTGGCGGGTTAAAAGAAGCTGTAAAATTAATTCCCCCGCTGTGCTTATTCCTGATAATCTCATAAGCCAGAGCCTGCGAGGGACAATCACGGTCAGCGAGAAAGACCTGTATCTTGTTTTTTGACAGAAGGGCAGCAGCTTCCTCGGCAAACCTTTCAGAAAGAAAACGGGTATCGTAGCCAATAACCACAGAAATAGAGCCACCTGAACTGGTTGCCTTGAGGTAGTTAGCAATGGCCTGAACCACGCGGCGGACGTTGGAGAAAGTGAACTCTTCTCCCATAACCGCCCGCCAACCTGAAGTACCAAACCTGATCATTTTGTCTTTCTATATAAGTACTTTACTTCTTAAGGAAAAAATTACCATAGAAAAAATTCTAAAGCAACTCAATGTAAATACTTCACTACAATTTCACTATTAATCTAACCCCATTTTTCCCCTGTCACCTTTTTAGAGGAAGGAAAAGACAAATAAAATCACCTCTTTTTTAGCCGGGGAAGACGATTGACTGGAATGGGGAATACAAGTATATGTTGATAGATTTTTTAATTTTGGCGGAGAAAAAATTATTTGAAATAGAGAAAGATTTTTGATAATTGATAAGCAAGAGTGAGAGGAACAATACCCTCAATGGAAAGAAAGGCAATTTATCCTGGCTCTTTTGATCCTATTACTAACGGTCATGTAGATATTATTCAACGGGGAAAAAAGATTTTCGACAAAATAATTGTGGGTGTCCTCGATAACCCAAAAAAGAGCCCGTTATTTACAATTGAGGAACGGATCCAGCTGATTAAGGAAATTTTTTCCCAGGATCCGGCCGTGGAAGTCATGAGTTTCAGCGGACTTTTGGTTGACTTTGCCAGAAGAAATGGTGTAAATGTAGTTATCAGAGGCTTAAGGGCGATCTCAGATTTTGAGTATGAATTTCAGATGGCCTTGATGAACCGAAAATTAGCCCATGAGATGGAAACACTGTTCATGATGCCCAGCCTTAAGTATTCTTTCCTGAGCTCCAACATGGTTAAAGAAGTATTTCAGCTTGGGGGTTGCGTTAAAGACCTTGTTCCACCCCAGGTGGAAGAGGCACTTAAAAATAAAATTTTGAATTCTAAATTATAAAGGCGGTAAAAATGTTCGGTTTAGGCAAAACCAAGACTATAGTAGGCCTGGATATTGGCTCCTATGCCATTAAGGCTGTAGAGTTGAAGATTAAAGAAAAGGGTGAGTCAGTCCAGTACGAGGTGCAAAAAATTGGTTATGAGCCATTGCCTCACGATGCCATTGTCGAGGGCACCATTATTGACTCCACTGCAGTAAGCGAAACTATAAAGTTACTCTTTGAGAACGCTAAAATTACCAACAAGGATGTAGCCATTTCTATTTCTTGCAACTCGGTCATCATCAAAAAGATTTCTCTCCCCAGTATGGATCCGCAGGAATTAAGAGAATCTATTATCTGGGAAGCCAAGCACAACATCCCTTACCCTTATGAAGAAACTAACGTTGATTACTGGGAAATTAAATCTTCCAGACCAGCAGACAATATGGTGGACATCCTGCTGGTAGCAGCTAAAAAAGATAAAATTGCCAATTACAGTAATGCTGTTTCCATGGCCAGAAAAAACTTGGTAGCCATAGAGGTGGATATTTTTTCTCTGATTAACGCTTTCGAGATCAACTACCCCGAACTCTTCAAAGAAAAGACTGTGGCCTTGATCAATATGGGAGCTAACATAACTAATGTTGGCATAGTGGAAAAAGGTACCCCTCAGTTATTCCGCGACTTGTCACTGGGAGGCTATTTTTTTACAGAAAACATAAGGAAAGAACTTAATGTCAGCTTTGAAGAAGCAGAAGCTGCTCTAAAAGGAATTCCGGGTAAGAGCCTCAACGCCGACCAGTTTGCTGCCGTCTTAACCATGAACATCCGGGACCTTCTGGATGAAATGGAAAAAACTTTTTCTTTTTATGAAGCAGGCGAACGCAGGGAACGCCGCATTGATCAAATCTTCTTGAGCGGAGGGCTAGCACTGATTCCCAACATTGTCAATGCCTTTGAACTGAAGTTCAGGATTAAGACTGAATTGTTCAACCCCTTCCGCTCAATTAAATATGACCCAAAGAAGTTTGATTCTATCTATTTTAATGAAATGGCCCCCGTTTTTGGCGTGGCCGTTGGACTTTCGACGAGAAAGGTAGAGTAATAGGCCATGATCAGGATTAATTTATTAAAACCTGAAGTTAAGGAAGTAAGAGAGGTCGTAACTGCCGGCTTACCCAAGCCGCCCAAAGAAAGGAAAAAAGCCAACATTGGCACTATTATTTTTCTGTTATTGCTGGTAAGTCTGGCCGGGTACTATTTTTATCAAAACTGGGAAATGCAGAAAGAAAAACAGCTAATTGCTCAAGCCCAGCAAGAAAAAAATCAGCTGCAGTATGTAGTAGCCAAGCTGGATGAAGTAAAGCTACAAAAGGCCCAGCTGGAAATGAAAATCAACCTGATAAAGCAGCTTAAAAGCAACCAGGATATTGCGGTTAAGATAATGGATGAATTGAACAAACGCATTCCAGATTATGTCTGGCTTAAGGAAGCCAGCTATGACGGCAACATTCTGAAAATTAAAGGGCAAGCCTTGTCCAACAATCTGATTGCTGATTTCATCACCAACCTGGAAAGAAGCGAAACTTTTGGCCTGGTCAACCTGATTGAGTCAACGCAGAAAACGCAAGGCAGCACCGTTTACCTGGAATTCAGCCTGAACGTCCCGGTCAAAAAACCCCAGATAGTTCAGCCGCCGGCCCAGAAAACGGCTGCCCCCCAACCTCAAAGAAGGAGAATGCCATGAGAAATTGGCCCTGGTACGGATATTTGCTACTGGCCATTGTCATTTTTGCTCTGGCTTTCTTTTTCTACTTTAAACCCCGAAACGCTGAATTGCAGAGTTTAAGGGAACAGCGCGAGAAGCTGGAAAAAGAAGTTCAGGTTCTGAAGGAAAAAAAGAAGGAGCTGGACAAAATTGAGGCTGAGCTGGTTGTCCTCAACGCTACTTTAAAAGACCTGGAACAGATTATTCCGCAGAAAAAAGAAATCGCCGATATACTCAGAAGAATTCAGCAGCTAGCTTATGATTGCCGGCTGAACGTCCTCAAGTTCAGGCCTCAGGGTGAAGCCAAAAAAGACTTCTACGCTGAATGGCCCATTGATATTGAAATCTCTGGCACCTACCACAACCTGGGTATCTTTTTCGATAAACTGAGTAAGTTCTCCAGGCTGTTTAACGTAAACAACTTTTCCATCTCCGCCGTAAATAACCAGACCGAGTCAGTGACCATAGGAGCAAAATTTATCGCCACGACTTATTATTTTCTTGAAGAACAGCTTCAACCGGCCAAGCCGGCCGCTACTACTCAGCCAAGGAAACAAAAATGAGCAAGCATAAATCTTTGGTTATGGGCTTATTAATCTTAGGTTTTCTGGTGCAAGTAATTCTGGCCCAGAATCAGGAACAGATAAAACAGGAACAGCCCCAGACTATAATTTCCTCCCAGCAAATGCTCACAGACATGCCTCCCCGAGCTTCTTATGACCCGGGCGGGAGAAGAGACCCCTTCAGAGATCTTCTGGGCAACAGAACTGGAACAGGAAAGTCCAGAACTACAGAAGGGTTTTTAACTATAGATAATGCTAAACTGGTGGGCATTGTCAAAACCCCCAAAGGTTTTATAGCCATTGTTTCTGGTCCTCAAGAATTTCCTTATTTCCTAAAGGTTGGAGACAAAATGGCTGATGGTTACGTTTTGACCATTGATGAGTCAAAGGTTGTATTCCGCAAGACGCATGACCGGGGCTTCCCCTTAATTAGGCCCAGAAACGTAGTAAAAGAAATAAATCCGGAGGAGCGTTAACATGAAAAGGAAAATTTGTTGGCTTAAACTGGCTGTTATAAATTTATTATTGTTTACCAGCCTGGTAGCTCAGGCGGCGGTGCCAGTTAGCAATCTAACCAGGATTGACCTCAAGCCTGGCACCTTATCCACGAAAATTATTCTGCAGACTGACACCCCCACCATTATCGAGCGGGCTGTTTATCTATCTCAAATACCGCCGATTCTGGCCGTTGAGCTGGCCAACTCCAGGCCCGTGGAGCTGGCCAGCATAATTAACTTTGATAACCGTCTTATAAAATCAGTAAAAATTGAACCTCAAGCCAATGATTTGCGTCTCCTTTTTGTGCTGAGCGAAAAGGTTCCTTATCGTCTGTCAGTAGAAAATGGCAAACCGGTTATTGAACTTAACGAATTTCTCCGGAGTAAAGAATATATCATTGACCCGAGTTTAAGCCCTTTGATAAAGCCAGAATCTCAAGTGCAATTCACCGGCCTTAATATCAACAACGCACCCGGGCAAGTCACGGTAAAAATCGGGTTGAGCGGTGAAGCTCCAATTCAGGCCTTTGCTCTGGAAAACCCGAACCGTCTGGTTATTGACCTTTTAAACACCCAATATCAGAAACCAATTCAGGCTTACCAGGTGGATAAAGCCAATGTCGAAAAGCTCAGAATTGGCCAGTTTAAAATATCAGACCCCTGCCCCATTACCCGGTTAGTTTTTGACCTTAAAGACGCCAGCTGGTATTCCCTGGATACTAGCAGAAATGGTCTGGCCATAACTTTTTATGCTCCGGCTGAAGCGCTGGTGGCTGAAAATAAAATCAAAGACAGTGAAAAACCGAAAAGAGAAACTGTTTCCGCCTCCATGGCCAATGCTCTTCCAGTTCTAGAAACAACCAGAATGGTTAAAGAGACACCAGCAACTGAAGCTGAAGCCGCCCTCCTAAAACCCCAGCCTGTGGAAAATAAAAAAACAGCTGAACCAGAGCCCAAAATAGCTAAAGAAACACAGGCAAAACCTCAGCAGCGACAAGAAGATAAATTTAAACCCCGGGTAATACAGACTACTGAGGAAAAATATTCCGGAGAAATTATCAGCCTGAAGTTTAAAGATGCTGACCTGCGCGATGTTATCTTGTTTCTGGCTGATTTTGCTGGTTTGAACGTTATCTTTGATCCCGGAGTCAGGGGAACAATTACTATGAACCTGCAGGAAGTCCCTTGGGATCAGGCACTGGAAATTATCCTGAAACAGCACAAATTGGGAAAGATAATTGAGGGCAATGTCCTGAGAATTGCGCCCGTGGATGTGCTTGCTCGAGAGGATGAAGAAATGCGAAGGCTTAAAGAAAGTAAAGAGCTGGCCGGCCCCATGCAGGTTAAAACCATTACTCTTTCCTATTCTAAGGCCAGAGATGTTCAGAACTTACTCAAAAGCAAGTTATCCAAAAGCGGCGAAATAGTCATAGATGAACGGACAAATACCCTGATTATTTCCGAGGTTAAGGACCGAATGGAGCTGCTGGAAAAACTCATTTCTGTGCTTGATACACCTACGCCGCAGGTATCAATTGAGGCCAGAATAGTGGAAGCCACTTCAACTTTTATTCGCAACCTCGGCATTCAGTGGGGCTACAAGGGAATTGTAGACCCCTTTTACGGAAATCAAACCGCCATCCAATTCCCGAATAAAATGCTGGCGGATGGTTCCATGATACCGCAGGGTATCGTGACTAAAGGCATTGGCGGACCGCTGGGCGGATACGCCATTAACCTGCCAGCCCCGGCTTTTAATACTGCTATTGGCTTTTCCTTCGCTAATGTCCTTGACACTTTCCGATTGGATGTAGCACTTTCAGGTCTGGAAACCTCTGGCCAGGGACGCATAATTTCTTCTCCAAAAGTTACCACGCAAAACAACCAGCCGGCTGAAATTGTTCAGGGGCGTCAGATTCCAGTCCAGACCGTTGCTAACTTCACCGTAACCACCAGGTACGTCAACGCCGCTCTGGAGCTTAGAGCCACCCCCCAGATCACAGCCGAAGGCACAATTATCATGAACATAGAAATCCAGAACAACGCGGCTGATTTTGCCAACCTGGTTAACGGCATACCACCCATTACCACCCAGAGTGCCAAGACCACGGTTATGGTACCGGATGGTGGAACCACCGTCATCGGCGGTATTTACCGGACTGAAGATTCTATCACCAGAGACCGGGTGCCTTACCTGCACAGCATCCCCATTCTGGGGAATCTTTTCCGTTCCTTTGCCAGGACAAGACAGAACCGGGAGTTGCTAATTTTTATCACTCCCAGGATTATAAAATAAGCTTGAGGAGATAAACATGAGAAAAATGAATAATTTTAAAATAGTTTCCCTGGCCGTCCTGGTTTTATTGCTCCTGAGCTGCAACCCGCTGGAAAAAAACTACAAATCTAACAGCTTCATCATCATAGAAAACATTATCGGCAAAGATAATCTAGGCAACGACAGTACGGTGGTTTTCTCAGACGTAGTTAAGGGTGGAGTGGCCTACAGTGATTTTGCCACAGTTACCTTAAGAGCTGCTCTTCTGGACCCCAACCCCATTATGGGGGTTTCTCAGTATAACGATATCATGTTGACCAAATGTGTCATTACTTATTTACCGGCAGATGGTTCTACTCCCCAAGAAGGAGTCAACGTCCCGGCTCACTATGAAGTCTCGCTTTCTCAGCTTCTGCCAGTTGGCTCTAGCGTCAGTTTCCCCCTTATGATCGTGCGGGACGTGGCGAAGCTCAACCCTCCCCTCGGCGCTCTGGCTGGCACCACCGATATGCTGGAATGTATTGCCAGGATTGAATTTTTTGGACATGATTTGAGAAACAGAGAAGTTACCCAGGTTGGTTCTATTTCAGTTAGATTTGCCGACTTCCTCGATGAATAAATAGAGCAAAGCCTTAAATTACTCCTCAATTTCTGGCTGACCGGGAAAATTAATTACTCAGTTCAATTCATAACCAGAATTTTAAGCTCAGGCGTGAGGAAGAATATTTTAATTTAAATTCATAAAGGAAATTAATAAATTCTTCAAGTCTGCTTTGCTCTTTAAACCTCAGATAAAAACGAATTTCTTTCCGCTGATGATGCCAGAAATGCCTCGCTACTTTTGGGCCAATTATTTCAGCTTCTGGAAAATTTTTCTGCATTTGTTCTAGTAAGGCACGAGACAGCCGGGCTGAAGAGCGTATAGAATTACCGCTCAAATTTATGTTTATCAGAGGACAGAATGGCGGATAGCCTAACAATTTTCTTATCTCTATTTCCCTTTCATAAAAGCCCCGATAATCCGGGATAATTGCCAGCCTGAGAACAGCATTATCAGGTAGCTCAGTAACTACAATAAACTGTGAGCCTTTTTCATTGGCTACTAGTTCAGTAACCGCAGAAAGTTTTGCAAACACCATCTCCGAAGCCCTAAAATCAGGCAGGTTTAAACCAATCTCAGGATTTACCACTAATACCAGGGAAAATGTTAATGGCCATAATCTTGTCAGTGCGTATTCTGTGCCCACTACTATGGAAATTTTGCGGCCTGAAAGAGCTTTATGCAGGGCTCTTTCCTCCGGGTGGTCATTTCCTTCCTCCAGCACTACTATTCTGGTATCGGGCAAAAGAGCAGCAAGCTCTTCTTTAAAATACTGACTGCCTTTAACCCGACCAACCCGCATTTTCTGGCCGCAGACCGGACATTTTTCCGGCCAAGGATAAGTCTTTCCACAATAACGGCAAGAAAGCTCCTGGCCAGGCTTATTTGAAGAAAGAGCTATCTGACATTGCTGGCACTTGGGCACAAAATGACAGCGTGCACACTGAACATAACCAGCATACCCTTTTTTATTAACGTAGATAAAAACTGGCTTCCGCTCCCTTACCTGGTCTATTAATTTATCTTTCAGCTCGCTTCTAAAAATCTGTGTCCCTTCTCCTGACTGAACCTGGTAATCACAAACCATTTTTTCCTGACCGAGGTCCAGAAGGGTTTCAGCCTTTTCGTGCCAATAATAACTGCTTATCTCAGGGCAAGAGGAGGTTAAGACCAGTACCCCATTTTCATGTTTCGCCCGTAATCGGGCCGCTTCCTTCCCATCAAAAGGAATTCCTTCCGTCTGATAATAAAGTTCATCCTGCTCTTCATCAACTATAATCAGGGAAACTGGCTCAACTGGCATCAAGGCCAGAGACCTAGTCCCCAGGATTAGGCGTGCCCGGCCAGAACTTATTCGTCTGAGTGCCTCCCGGCGCTGGGTCGGTGTAAGCTGACTGTGAAAGATTACCAGCTCCTCCTGCTGTTTAACAAGTTCCTGCCATCTTCTCATTCTTTGTATCTCTGGTACCAGGATTAATATGTAATTACTCTGCCCAACCAGACTGCTTATTAGCTCGCTAAAATACCTGGCCCTTCTGGACCAGGAACCTGCTACCAGGAACTCTACGTAGACCTTTTCCCTGACTTTTCTGATAATTTGTTTGATTTCCTGCGCTTCCGTTAAGCTCAAAGGAAGCTGCAGCTGAATTTTCACTTCCTGATTTATAGAGCTACTTTTTCTTTTCTTTACTTGCTTTTCCTCTATGTCGACAAGGCCATCCTTTTTTAAAACCCTTAAATAGGAATTAATATTCTTAATTCCTGTTTTTCTTTTCAAATAAACCGGAGATAGTTTCCGCCCTTTTAGCAGTTCAAGAATTTCTTTCTTTCTGCCCTTTATGTCTCCACGCTCCAGTCTAGCCTGGCCTTCGGCCGTGAGCTTGACCATCACCTTGATCACTTCCTGATCTTCATACACTTCTGCCAGGTCCAGCAATTGTCCGGGAGACACCAAGCTTTTTCTGGCCAGTTCCTTGATGAAGCTGATGAATGAGGCGGAAAAGCTGCTACTATTTACTCTAAGGTCAGTAATTTCCTTAACCTTAAAAGCCGGCTCTTGTTCCAGCTGTTTGATTTCCAGCACATACCCGGCCAGTTGACGCGAACCAAAAGGTGCCAGAACCTTATCTCCAACCTTAACTCTGTTCACCAGACTTTCAGGCAGACGGTAGGTAAAAGTCTGAAGCAAGGGGAGAGGAAAAGAAACTTCGCAGTAATAAGCCATTACCGTCCCAGAAGCAGCAAAACCTTCTTCATATCTTCCCAGACCATTTTCTTGATTTCTTTGTTACCTTCATTTCTTACCAGATAAGAAGGATGGAAAGTGGGCATCACCGGTATGCCGTTGAATTCCCCGAATTTTCCTCTGATTTCAGACATGCTTTTCGTGGACTGTAGAAGGAATTCGGCCGCAACTTTTCCCAGGGCCACGATAACCTTCGGTCTGACTAACTCTATCTGTTTAACCAGGTAGGGAGAACAGGCTTTTACTTCATCCGGTTTAGGAGTCCGGTTTTCTGGTGGACGGCACTTGATAACATTGGCAATGTAAACTTGCTCGCGCTCAAACCCCATGGCCTGGATGATTCTGGTAAGCAGTTGGCCGGCCCGGCCCACAAATGGCCGACCTTGAATATCTTCATCACGGCCTGGGGCTTCACCCACAAACATCAATTCAGCTTTTCTGTTACCTTCACCGGGCACAGCCTGGGTTCTTCCCCGGTAAAGCGGACAGAAAGTACAGTTCAAGATGCGTTTGATCAATCTGTCCCACTCCGCCTGCCATTCTTCATCTGTCAGGGACATGGTCTCTTGGAGCGGTATCAAGCCCAGTTCTGCTCCTTCTTTTTTCAATTCTTTTTTCTCGCTGTCTCCTCCTGAATCTATCACCAGGTCAACCCCCAGCTCTTGATAGAACCGGAGTTGTTCGGCCAGTTCGTCTAACTTTTCAAGTATCTCCTTTTCGTCTTTCAAGCAGCACCTCTATCTCAGAAAATATTTCCTGACTGATTTTTCTTTTGCTCTGTCTGGGAATCAATTTTTTGCGGCCATCAGGCCAGATCAGCCAGACTTCATTCTCGTCGGCGGCAAAGCCCACCCCTTCCTCTGACACATTATTAGCTACCATCAGGTCAACTTTTTTCTTCCTCATTTTCTCCGCCGCTTTTTCCAGAGTATCAGAGGTTTCTGCGGCAAAACCAATCAACAGTTGTTCTTTCTTCTTCTCCCCTAACTCGGCCAGGATATCCGGTGTTTTTTCCAGGTTCAGGGTTGGCCCAATTTTTTCCTTTTTAACTTTATCCGGAAATACTTCCT
>JACIYK010000056.1 GCA_014359965.1 Candidatus Aminicenantota bacterium | reverse complement strand
AGCTATCCTTAAGACTCTTTGACCGGATATTTTGTCTGTCGCCGAACGTCAGGATAGAAGCTGAAGAAAGAAGAAATAGCGGCCGGCATCTGATAGAGTTTGTTCAGGTTGATCTGGAAGTAAAAGAAGCGACAAGGGAGAAAATTATGAAGTTTGGCGAGGCATTGTTTTCTACGGTCATAAAAAGGATAAAATTAGAAGCGGCGGAAGAACTAAAACAACTGGGCCGGGAACTGCCTGATTTTAAACCTCCTTTTCTTCGCCTGACCTACCGTGAAGCTACCAGAATATATGGCGATGATTTTGAGTTAAAGCTTTCAGCAGAACTTCGAGAACCGGCCTGGATAATAGATTTTCCGTTAGAAGTCAGAGAATTTTATGACCGGGAAAATGAACAGGAACCTGGCTGGCTGGTGGACATGGATTTGATTTATCCGGAAGGTTACGGCGAAGCTCTATCTGGTGGAGAAAGGGAATATCAGCTGGAAAAAATAAAAAATAGAATCATCAGGAAAGGAATAGACCTGGATGCATATCGCCTTTACCTGGAAGTGGCAGAAAAAGGTCTTTTCCCCTCAGCTGGTTTTGGCTTTGGCCTGGAGCGAATGACCAGGTATATCTGCGGATTAGATGACATAGCGGAAGCCCGGCTTTTTGCCAAAAAACCAGGTGTGTTCACCCTGTGATTACGCCCAGTTAACGATTGGTTTTAAAAGAAAAAGATCAATCAAACAACAGCAGATGCTCTGCTTTAAACAGAGCAGAGCATCTTTTATTTTGTGAGCAATAAAATTATTTGGTTATTTTGGTTTGAAAGTCTTTCTCTCCGAATTTGCCGGTCAATATTTCATTATCAATTTAATTATCTCTCCCACTGCGTAGCAGTCTTACCTTCCACCCAAAAACCCCATAAAATTGACCGCTGGCCTTAGAAAACAGATTCAGCTAATGACAATCAACTCTTTTTGCGGATGGGAGAGAAATTCAGCCCCGTGCTCTGTGACCACGACCATTTCTTCTATGGTTACTACTCCGCGGCCTGGTACTGTCAGCCTTGGTTCCAAGGTAAAAACCATGCCCATTTCCAGTTTTTGAAAAGGTTTTTCAGCATATTTCTCCCAGGCCGGGCCCAGTAGAGCAGTTCCATCATGAGCAAACCTGCCCACCTGATGACCCAGAGCGTGGGGAAATTCCTGGTAACCAGAGTCAGTAACAATTTTTCTGGCTACAGCATCAACTTCCAGCCCTTGGATACCCGGTTTCATAATTTTTCTGGCCTCTTCAATTGCCCGGACGATGGTTGCAAAACCTTTTTTTACTTCATCCGGAACCAGTGTTTCTTCTGGGGCCAGAACGTAAAAGGTGCGCTGCATATCTGAACAATAGCCATCTACCTTGACCCCAAAATCCATATTAAGAATGTGACCAGGTTCCACTTTTCTGTCAGTGGGGGAGTAGTGGGCCTGGGCTGTGTCTGGACCAGTAAAAACAGCCGGACAGGTACTCTGGCTCCAAGCCGTGGTTAAACCTCTTTTCCTGACTTCTGCCAGCATAAAATCAGCAATCTGTTTTTCAGTCTTGCCTACAGCAATGAAGGTTTTTACCAGCTCAAAAATTTCTTCTGTTATGGTTATTGCCTTTTTTATAGCCTGAATTTCTACTGGCGATTTTCTTTCTCTCAAGGCCGAGATAATTTTTTCGGCTGACATCAGGCGTCCTTCCAGGCCGATTTCTTTAAGAAGGTCATAAAGGGTCAAGTAAAGGCCATGAGTTAAACCGTCACAGATTTCACTCGTGCGAGAGAAGTTGATGGCTATCTGAGCCGGGTTCAATTCTTGGAGGTAATCCTGTAAAGGCTGTTTGATGCCTGTGATAAATCCTTCTACTGAGTCGTAAGCGCCAACATCTTCTATGGCTTTTTTATCATACAGGCCGACGATAGCCTTTTTACGTCCATCAGCACTGATGATAAAAGCCGAAGGCCAGGTTACATGTCCCGGTGCGAGAAAGACCAGGTTCGGGTCTCCACAGATTTCGCTTTCTCGGGTAAAGGTGAGCCAGCAGTCCACGCCGAATTCCTGCAAAATTTTAACGGCCTGGCTGGTTTTTTCTTTAATCAAAGTGGTTTGCATGGGCTTTACTCCTGTTTAATCATTCAGGTCTTTTTTAGTTAAAGATAATTCAAGCACCATATTTTTCCAGTTTACGGATAGCCAGAGCCACTAACCCGGCAGCCAGCAACATTAAAGCTGTAAGAATCAGGAAATACTGATGATGGGGGAACCGGCTGTAAAGTTTACCCAGAAGGCCGCTGCCGTAGCTGCCAATGGCCGTAGCCAGGTACCAGCTGCCCATCATCAAACCGCGAATTTTTTCTGGAGCGACTTTAGAAACATAAGACAGGCCCATGGGAGAAATAAGAATCTCAGCCATAGTTACCACAAAATAGCTGGTTATCAGCCACAGAGGAGACATGATGTTCTGGTCGCGGTTTCCGCCGCGCCAACAGGCTATAATCATGATGAACATGGCTGCGGCCATAAAGAGCATACCCAGGAAGATTTTTCGCGGGGTAGATGGTTCTTTCCCTCTGGCTCTCAGCTGGCTGAAATATCCAAGCATAAGAGGAGTCAGTACCAGGATGAAGAAAGGCTCAAAGAACTGATAGGTTTCTGGCCGGAGCCAGCTGAGTTTAATAGTGGAACGGTCGGCAAAAAGGGTCAGGGCAAAACCATTCTGGTAAAAAGCTACCCAGAAAAGAATGACAATAGAAATAAGAATGAATAATGACAGAAGACGTCCACGAAATTCTTCTCTTGATAAATTATTAGTAATGGTTAGCGTGAGACTGCTGGTCTCTGAAGTAAAATTTTGACTTTCTTTTCCTTTTAATTTTCGCTCGAGTAAATCATCAGCGAGAAGAAGTTGTTTTTTTCCGGCCTGAAAAATTATCAGAGCCAGTATTAAACCGAAAGCAGAAGCCCAGAAAGAGAGATGGTAGCTGTGGAAAACAGCATTATTCAAGGTGGCAATGAGGGGAGCGATCATCGCTCCCAGGTTGACACCCATGTAGTAAATATTGAACCCGGCATCCTTGAGCTGGGGTTTGTTCTGGTAGATATTTCCTACCAGCACGGACATGTTAACTTTGAAAATGCCAGTGCCTACAGCAACCAGCATAAGGCCGACGATGAAGGAAGTGGTCTGGGTGGGCGAAGAGAGAGCCAGTCCTACATAACCAGCGGCCATGAGTATTGCTCCGAGCCTTACAGTCTGCAGCCGGCCAAGAAAACGGTCACCAAGCCAGCCGCCAGCGAGAGGGAAAAAGTAACACATGGCCAGAAAAACACCGTACCAGTCGCCTTTTTTGCTATCAGACCAGGCCAGCACATTGTCCATATAAAGGACCAGAATGGCCATCAGCGTGTAAAAGCCGACCCTTTCCCACATTTCAGTAAAAAATATGTACTTAAGAGCCGGCGGATGTTCTTTTAAAAATTGTCGGCCAACCATTGGCTTTTTTCTCGACGTGGCTAAGCTAGGCGAATAAGGTTTCTTCTTTATTCTATTTCATAACGGAAAACTTTAAGTTCAGGTAGAGCTGGAACCAGGCCTTTATAAACGTTCCAGTAATATTCTTTGGTTTCTCTTAACTTCTGGTAAAGGGGGTGCGCCTTGTCTGGCAGATGTTCGCCAATCAGGTTTAACTTTTCATCCACCAGCACCAGTCTCTCGCAGCGGTTTAAAATGCCAGCCGTACCAACGCTGGCTACAGTCACCAGCTCATTCTTTTTCACTCTTTCCACCAATTCTCCGTACTTAAACGGTCTTTCTTCCACCTTTATACCAAAATGACGAAGAATAGCCACCATACCCTGGATAGTCACAGAAGGCAGAATCAGGTTGCTTTCCGGTATCTTGACCACCGTGCCATCCCTCAGAGCAAAAAGACAGCAGGAAGAATCCCATTCAGTAATTTCTCTTTCGGCTATTGGCAGATAAGGCTTATCATCCAGGAAGAGTACAGCGGCAGCCTGGGGCACCAGCCTTTTCGCTTCATCTATGGCTTTGATGCTCATCAGATAGTTTATGCCAAGCTTCAGGCAGCCAGTGCCATTTACTCCCAGGGCCCTGACCAGGTGCGGTATGACAACCCCGACAAATGGTTCACCTAAGTACTGAGAATAAAGGCAGGTTACGGCTCTGATGGCCGGGAAATTAGGGAAGGTCACACCCATGGAATGCTCTTCATCCAGAGTGAACGGCCGCAGGTATCCCTGAGAACCTTTTTCTGCCATTTCTTCCAGAAAAGGTCTCATGTTTGGGTGGGAGAAATATTTTTTGATAAACAGTTCCTCCAGTTCTTTTACTGTGGGCACGATTGCTTGCTGTTCACGGCTTAGGTTAAAGGCCATGCTCCGGCGGAATCTTTCCAGGTTCTTATCCCAGTTGATAAAAACCAGTTCCAGCTTGCCTTTTTCGTTACGTCGGCAGTAATACCTTATACCCTCGAAGCAGAGGAAGCTGGCGTAATATGTCGAACGCGTAGCGGCATAAGTTTTAGCTTCAGCCTCAAACATAGCGAAAGACTTATCATAGAGAAAATAGCGCATCTGTCCGGGTGCCCATTTAACGTTTTCAAACTTGGCCATTTTAAACTCCTTATTAAGACGTTAGTTTAATTATGTTTAATTATTTTCTCCAAGGTTTCAAAAAACAGGTCCAGGCTTGACAGGTCATCATAGTGGGCTAGGCTGACCCGGTTGATGGCCGGCTTTCCCAGATGTCTGACCACGGCTGCGGAATAGTGGTTGCCGTCAGCGATGATGATTCTTCCTTTTTCCCAGAAAAGTTTCTTGACCTCGGACGGTGATTTAAATGCCAGTTCAAAAGCAAAAGTTGGTACACGCCCGGTTATTTTAGCCTGGTCAGCAGGACCATAGACCTTCATCACTTCAGCAAAATCTTTTTTCCATCTTTCCAGAAAATAGCCGGAAAGCTGTTGCTCAAAGCTTTTAATCAATTCCAGAGAAAGCCGGAATTTTTTTCTCCGCGACAGGCTCCCGCTTACTGACTGGGTCGGAAAGCCAGAGCCCAGTTCTGCTAAATATTCCAGAGCTCCTTTTAAACCAGCTAGTGCCAGGTTGGGTAACATGCCCTGTTCAAAAAAGTAGGGAGCCTTTGGTTTATTGGTCTCTACCCGGTAAGGACGAAGGAGATGTTCGTGTTCTTTTCTGGCATAAAGAATGCCGATCATTGGCCCAAAAATTTTATACCCGGAAAAGGCCAGAAAATCACAGCCAAATTCCATGACATCCAAAGGGGCGTGGGGTGCTAAGTGGACAGCATCCACCACGACCAGAGCCCTAGACCGGGCTTTTATTTCTTGGGTGATGTCAGCTAGGGGCACGAGATTGCCAAAGGCATTAGAAGCGGCTGTCAGGGCTACTATCACCGTGTTTTCGTCAAGTTTTTTCAGCAAATCTTCTCTGGAGAGCATATAATCGGGCCCAATTTTTACGCGGCGAATTTCTACTCCGTTTTCTGAAGCCACTGTTTCCCACGGAGAGATGTTAGCAAAATGATCCAGGTCTGTGACTAGGCAGTTTTTCCCCTTCTGGAAAAGATGCCTCAGGGCGTAGGCCAGGTTGAAAAGGGCGGCAGTGGTGGAAAAATGAAAGCTGATTTCTTCTGGAGTTAATGCTCCGATAAAATCGGCTGCCAGTTCACGAACTTGCTGCTGCAAGCTGGCTGTTTCCATTTCGGGAACTGTATGCTGGCCGGGCATGGGAATAAGAGAAAAACTGGCCTTTTCAATCTGCTGGTAATAATTGTCAACGTTGAGACTACCGGCCCCGCTATTTAAGTAAAGGCGCGGTCCAAACTTTGGGTCATGTCTTAGATAGGGAAATCTGGTCTGGTTTTTTTTAAAATATTGATAAATTATATCTGGGTCTGGCATTGGTTTATTAAGGAATATTAATAACTAATTTGGGTTTAAAATTCAACTAATATTTTTTGTCAGACGCTAAAATAAAAAAAGAAAAAATCAGAAGTCAAAAGATTTATTTTTTGTTAGCACATTTAACTCCCCTTGGATTAAAACATTTATTGCAGGAAAGGCAGAGAGATTTTTTTAGCTCACCGCTGGCAAACTTTTTGACCAGTGCCGGTTCATTAATAAAAGGTCGGCTCATGGAAACAAGGTCTACCAGGCCTTTGCTTAGAAAGTTTTCGGCCACTTTAAGGGTTCTGATTCCGCCCAGGCCTGAGACAGGTATGGTAACTTTCTTTTTAATTTCAGCCGCCAGGGGTACAAAATAGCCCTCATCCTGCTCTTTTCTCAGGCCGGGCCAGACTGAGCCCAGCCCGGCTTCATTCATACCACCGCTGATTTCCAGGCCGTCAAGCCCGGACTGTTCCAGAGAAACAGCAATTTTAATGGCTTCTTCCAGGGTAATTCCGGTAGGTAGATGATCTGTAGCATTCAGCTTGATGATAACCGGAAACTGTGCTCCGCAGGTCTTCTTTATGCCCTGAATTATTTGGCGGATTATCCTTGACCTTTTTTCCCAGTCTCCGCCCCATTCGTCCTGTCTACGGTTGGTGTGGGGTGAAATAAAGCTGCTTAAAAGATAACCGTGGGCAGCATGTAGCTGCACGCCATCAAAGCCTGCTTCCTGGGCCCGGCGGGCGGCCTGAACAAACCACTCTATTATCTGGGGTATCTCTTCTGCCCTTAATTCTCTGGGAAGAATACAGGAGACCGGGTCATACACAGCCGAAGGAGCTATCGGTTGAAGTCCACCAGTCAGGCCCGGTTTAGTCTGCCTTCCGGCATGAGCCAGCTGCAGAAAAACTACTGAGCCGCTTCCCGTCTCATGGACAGACGAGGCTAGTTGTTTCAAGCCCGGGATTTTTTCATCCTCATCAACGGCCAACTGTCTGGGACTGGCTTTACCAGAAAGATGGACGTAAGCGTGTCCGCTGATAATCAATCCTATTTCTCCCTCGGCTAAGTTCCGGTAAAGACAAAGCTGTCTGTCAGAAACCTGGCCGTTACGGTCGTCTGCCAGGTAATCATGGGTGGCGGAGCGAACGAAACGGTTAATTAGCTGAAGGCTTCCCAGTTTTAAAGGTGTAAAAATAACGTTTTCGGCCATTTTTTCTTTCCTTGTTAAATTTTTATCATTATAAGGAAAGTTAAAAAACCTTTAAAGTTTTCTTTTTTTGAGTAAAATAACAACCGATGGAAAGAAACCTTGAGGATGAAGAAAAGAAAGTGCTGGAAGTTCTTTCCAGCTTGAAAATAAGCTATAAAAGAATAGAACACCCGCCAGTTCACTCTATTGAAGAGGCCAGAACCTTTTGGCAGGGGACGGAGGGAGCTCATGTTAAAAATCTTTTTTTAAGAAATTATAAAGGGCAGCATCATTATCTCGTCTTGGTGCTGGCGGAAAAAAAGGTTGACCTAAAAAAACTTACCAAAGAACTCCAGGAAGACCGCCTGAGTTTTGCTTCTCCTGAGCGTCTGCAAAAATACCTGGGGCTAAAGCCAGGAGCTGTTTCACCTTTCGGGCTGATTAATGATAAAGAACGAGCGGTCACTGTGGTTATTGACCAGGACCTTTTTAAATTTGACTGCCTGAATTTTCATCCCAATGTGAACACGGCCACCATTACTATCAGAACAGTTGATTTCGAAAAATTTTTAGCCTGGAGTGGTCAGAAGATAGTCTTTCTCAGGCTAGAGATTACTACTTGAATCAATATATTATGAAATACAGGTGACAGGAGGTTTACTAATGAAAACAAAATGGATGCTGCTGAGCCTGTTGTTTATGTCGTTTTTATCAATCTCCTTGGTTTATGCATTTAACCTTTACCAGGTTCAGGAGCCGAATTCTTCTCCACTAGAGCGTTATTATATGTGTTTCCGCACACCTCAAGCTATCAACATTGATGGCAAATTGAATGAGGAAAGCTGGAAAAAAGTTTATTGGTCAGAAGAGTTCGTGGATATTGAAGGTAAGAAAAAAAGACCAAAACCAAGGTTTAAAACTCGGGTAAAGATGCTGTGGGATGATAATTATTTTTATATCGGAGCAGAACTGGAAGAGCCACACGTCTGGGCTACTCTGACTGCCCGCGATTCAATCATCTATTTGGATAACGATTTTGAAGTTTTTATCGACCCCGACGGCGACACCCATAATTATTATGAGCTGGAAATAAATGCTCTGAACACGGTCTGGGACCTGCTGCTAGTGAAACCTTACCGCGATGGTGGCCCAGCCATACACAGCTGGGATATTCAGGGACTGAAGACGGCGGTTTTCGTGGATGGGACTCTTAATAACCCTTCAGATAACGACCGGGGCTGGTCAGTAGAAATAGCCATTCCCTGGGAAGTTTTGAAGGAAGCAGCTCCTTTTAAGAAGAAACCGGAGCCAGGCAAAAAGTGGAGAATTAATTTTTCTCGAGTAGAGTACAGAACTAAGGTGGAAAACGGCCGTTA
Source organism: Candidatus Aminicenantota bacterium (assembly GCA_014359965.1). Lineage (GTDB taxonomy): Bacteria > Acidobacteriota > Aminicenantia > Aminicenantales > Saccharicenantaceae > Saccharicenans. The sequence goes on along the minus strand of JACIYK010000056.1, from coordinate 4,145 downwards.
TGTTAAATTAAAAGATCCGAAAACCGGTAGAGAGCTACCAGAAGACAACTGGGTCTGGGCCCCTCAGGGAGTAATAAACATTCATTACCCGGAGATGTGGGGCTATGTGCAGTTTACGGCCACAGAAGCTGGGAAAGCCAAAGAATACTGCGATGAAGACCAGGATGCCCAGGTGAAATGGGCTCTGAGAAAAATCTATTACCGAGAAAGAAATTATTATGCTCAGAAAGGGGTTTTTGCCAACAATCTGGCCGAACTTGGCTTGGAAAAGGATAAAAAATTAAAAATAAAAGGCTGGAATTATCCACCGGTTGTTGAAACTACCAGCAGCCTTTTTGAGGCGGTATATACAGCTCCTGATGGTCGCCAATGGCACATCCGTCAGGATGGTTTAATCTGGCTGACTGCTCCGGGAGAACAGAATAAATGAGGGAGTTAAAAAATGAAAAATAGGTTTATCAGGGCAACTGTTTTTTTCCTGATAGCTTTAGGCATATTTGCCTCTTTCAGTGAGGCGCAAACGCCGCTTCCTCTGTCTAAACCTGAAGAAGTGGGGATGGACGGAAAGCGACTAGCCAGAGTTGACGAGCTGATTAACGAAGCCCTAGCCCGCGGTGATTTCCCTGGTGCTGTGCTGCTCGTTTCAAGAAAGGGAAAAATTGTTTGGCGGAAAGTTTATGGACTGAGCCAGCTGGTTCCAGAGCCAGAGCCGATGAAAGTTGACATGATGTTTGACCTGGCCTCGATTACCAAACCGGTAGCTACGGCCACTTCTATCATGATTCTGGTGGAACAGGGAAAAATAAGATTGTGGGACCGGGTCCGGACCTACATTCCAGAATTTCAGCCTTACCTGGAAGAAGGTGGAAAGCCGGGTGAGGAGGCCCGGATTTTTCATCTTCTCACTCATACTTCAGGCCTTCCGCCTTACACTGACCCCAAAGAAGTAGCGGCTAAATATGGAGACCCCTGCCCGACTGAGCTGCTAGTTAAACATATTGCCGGGTTGCGGAAAGAATACCGGCCAGGAGAAAAATTTGTCTACAGCTGTCTCAATTACATAACCCTGGCTCAGATTGTGAAAATTGTCAGTGGCCAGGACCTAGCTGAGTTTTCACGCAATAATATTTTTCAGCCTCTGGGTATGAATTCAACCTGTTTTGTTCCACCTGATGAGTTGAAGTCCAGGTGTGTGCCCACCGAGGTAATTAACGGTCAGCCTCTCAGGGGAGTAGTCCATGATCCTCTGGCCAGGCTACAGGGTGGCATTTCAGGCAACGCCGGTCTTTTTTCTACGGCTGACGACCTGGCTATATTTGCTCAGATGATGCTTAACGGGGGCGAGTTTAAGGGAGTTAGGATACTCAGTCCGCTAACGGTTGAACGCATGACGGAAATATTTCCCAGACTGCGATTTGCCGGTCGTGGTTTTGGCTGGGACCTGGATTCTGATTATGCTACGGTCAGAGGAGATTTATTTGGTTATAATTCCTACGGACATTCTGGCTACACTGGCACTTCTATCTGGATTGACCCTGAAACCAGGACAGTGGTGATTTTTCTCACTAATCGTGTTCATCCAGAGGATAAAGGCGAGGTTATTTCTATGAGAAGCAAGGTGGCTAATGTAGTGGCTGCTTCTATCATCAGAAAATGAAATTATTTTGAAATCTGCCGGGAAAATTGATAAGCTTAACCTGCTTAGCTTTTAGGGAAGGAGCGATAAATGCCTGGCCTGGATTTTAACTTTGAAGTCAAGCTGAAGTCTGCTTATGAATCCTTATCTCAGGCTGTAAACCTGTTTAAAATATACCTGAAGGAAACAACTGTCTCTTCTGCTTCTGAGTATTACCGGGCTAAAAGTCTTCTGCGAGAAGGGAAGCTGTTTTTTGAGGAAGTGCTAAAAGAAGCCCGAAAATTACTTGGTCCCTTACCGCCCTATGCCACTCCTGATTATGTTAAATGGAGGGAGGAAACATCCAGAGAGCTGAAGCTAGCCCTGAAAGATAATGTTGATTATGAGGAAATTAAAAAAGTCCTCCAGCAGGATCCGACTCTGCCCAGATTGTTCAGCGCCGATGAGCTTGAGCAGTACCTGCAAAAATATTACGATGCACAAAAAAAAGGTAACCGAAAGCTGGAAAACCTTAAATGCCGCCTGGCCATTGCCAAACTTGATGACCTGATACATGAAGCAGAAGAATTATACAAGCAGGCTCAGAAAAAGCTTCAGTCATCTCTCTAAGGACACAGGAATCTTCTTTAAGATTAATCTTATTAGTTTACTTTGTTAATTTCCGCCTGGATTATTTGTTCGCCAAAATGCTGGTTTAGTTTTAACTCACATAAGATTACATCTGACCTGCTTACAGACATCCTCAAACAGAATTGACAAGCCACCTTTCAACCTGTAGTGTCTTTACACTGTTTGGTTTTTAGTGATTAATTGCCATTTTAAGTTTTTAGTTGAAGACCTGTTTCATTAAATCCACGATGTTCAGGGCATACTCTACCTCAGACAGAGGTATGTTTTTCTGCTTGGCTATCTTAGTAAAACGGCCATCTTTGTTGCCATCCTTGGTGACAATAAGGTAATCGGCATAAGGTGCTACAGCGTCAATCATCCTTTCATTGTCGCTGCCCGGTGCCCCGCGCTTGGATTCGCCACCGATGTGCACAGCGATGATAAAAATCTTGTTCTGTTTGCAGTAGTCAATCACTTTTTTCAGCCGGGCCTCTTCAGCTTCTACGGTCAGGCCAGAGGCACCCATACCCTTGAGGCTAGCGCCAATGGCCATGATGATGGTTTTGTAGGGCGTGCCCTTTTTAAATTTGTTAAGGTCGGTGTTGATCTCCACGTGGAAGCCAGGCCCTGATTCCCGGTCACCCAGACCAACGCCATCAGCGATCATTTCTGGTGTCGGTACGTCACAGTAATCATAGCCGATACCTGCTTCTTCCAGGATGATGTTTATAGTAGTCACATCCGGGCTCTGACCGGCCGAGGTGGTCAGAACCGGCAGGCTGGCTTTAGGCACAGTTTGCGCCGCCAGCCAGGAAAAAAGACTCAGGACCAGGAGGGTGAAAGCTAATAAATTAAATTTTTTCATTTTATTCCTCCTTTTTGATAAATAATCCATAGCTTACTTTTTATCACCTGATTCCAAGAGAATATCAATGGCTCGAACAGCTTTTTCCCAGATATCCGGATAATTGGGAAAACGTCTCTGGTAGGTTCTTTTTTCCACGTCATAGAGGTAAAGATGGTTATATTTAACAAAGATTTGGTCTCCGAGCTGCCACCAAGCTTTGATGACATTCTGGGCGTTATTCAAACAAAAGCCAGTTAAAAACTTTTCTGCTTCTTTCGGGTTTTTCTTGTAAAGCTCAAGAGCCTTCCGGTCAATTTCAGGAATCTGGTCAATGATGGCTTTTTCATACTTGAGCTGAGCCTGCTGGACGTCCTTGATAGCCTGGTCGTAGATAACCTGAACATGAAAATCTACGTAGTCAAAAGCCCAACGGGCAGAATCGCGGTTAAGAACCCAGTGGTCACCTATGGAGAAGGATTTGGGTAACTCGGTGATGCCGGCATAGAAAGGCATGTAACAGGAGGTGTCTTGGGAACCAAAGGCAATCCAGACCAGTCCACCGATGGGGTCAGGCAGCCAGCCCCGGCTCTGGGTTACTGTAGTATACTCAGCCCGGCTGTCGCAGATGGTTCTGGTCTGACGGAAGTAATTGGGGTTGTGGAAAGGCCCGCCGCGAATTCCTTTGGTTGGGTCGAAGGGTGTGCCCAGGCTACGGTCTCGGGTCATGTTAATAACGTCTTCAACTGAGATTTTTTTATCAGGCTTCACGGAGAAGGGAAGGTCCATGTTCGGCGTGTCCGGAGAAAGCTTGAGAGAAGGGGCTACTAGGTTGAAAAATCTCCATAGCCGCTGGTAGCGTCCCCGGGAGCTGGTAGCACTTTCATTTATGGGCGAGTAAGCTTTTTTCCAGTTAAAGGGTTTGCCACTTTTTGGGTCGTAGAGACCATTTTCCACAGCGCAGGAGATAACATTCGGAGAAGCCATAAAATAATCCGGGTTGTTTAAATCAATTTCACCAATCCTGGATTCGTTGGGACAGACACTGACATGGTC